>JBILEP010000010.1:0-17788 GCA_044352045.1 Cyanobium sp.
GCCCCGCGGGCCGGGGGGGATGGCGGCTGGAACGGCAGGACGGCGGCGCGGGAGGATTGGCGCCTGAGGCGTGAGGGATGGGGGCATGGCGGAGCAACAGGCCCCGGCCTTGGCGGACCTCTACCAGCGCTTCATCGGCCCCCTGCTGCAGCGGGATGATGGGGCTGACGCCGAGCAGCTGAGTCGTCTCGCCCTGGCAACCCTCGCCCAGCTCTCGCAGCGGCGACGCTGGCCCCTGGTGAACGGCGCCCTCGTCGGCCTTGGCGAGCAGCTGGGCCGGCGGGACCCCCGGCTCGAGCAGACCCTCTTTGGTTGCCGTTTCGCCAATCCCGTGGGCCTGGCCGCCGGCTTCGACAAGAACGGGGTGGCGGCGGGCATCTGGCAGGCCTTCGGCTTCGGATCCGCCGAGCTGGGCACCGTCACCTGGCACCCCCAGAGCGGCAACCCCAGGCCCCGGCTGTTCCGGCTGGCGCAGGAGCGGGCGGCTCTCACTCGCATGGGCTTCAACAACGAGGGCGCCCGCGCCGTGCGCCGCCTCCTGGAGCGCCAGGGCCTGCCGCCCCCGGGCCAGCGGCCGGCGGTGCTGGGCATCAACCTGGGCAAGTCGCGCATCGTGCCGCTGGAGCAGGCGGCCGACGACTACGCCGCCTCGCTGGAGCTGCTGGCGCCCCTCGCCGACTACGCGGTGGTCAACGTCAGCTCCCCGAACACGCCGGGGCTGCGCGACCTGCAGGAGGAGGGCCAGCTGCGGCGCCTGGTGGAGCGGCTGCGCCGGCTGCCCGGCTGCCCGCCGCTGCTGGTGAAGATCGCCCCCGACCTGGAGGACGACGCGATCGACTCCATCGCCCGGCTGGCCTACGAGGAGGGGCTGGCGGGGGTGATCGCCGTCAACACCAGCCTGGATCGGCTGGGGTTGCAGGAGCGGCGGCTGGAGGCCACCTCCCGCACCCTGGCGGAGGAGAGCGGTGGGCTGAGCGGTCGCCCCCTGCGGGCCCGCGCCCTGGAGGTGCTGCGGCGGCTGCGGGCCACCGCCGGCCCGGCCCTGCCGCTGATCGGGGTGGGCGGCATCGATTCGCCGCAGGCCGCCTGGGAGCGGATCACGGCGGGAGCGGCCCTGATTCAGATCTATACCGGCTGGATTTTTGAAGGCCCGCAATTGGTGCCCTCCATCCTGGAGGGTCTGTCCCAGCAGTTGGATCGCCAGGGTCTGGGCACGATCTCCGAAGCCGTCGGCTCGGGGCTGTCCTGGCGTTAGGAACTTCGTTATCTTCTGCGGGAATGGGGTCGGGCGCGTTGGAGGTCTCTGAGCTCGTCGAAAGCTGGCGCGAACAGCTGAGGCCCCTCCGGGCCCGCATGTTCCCCCGCCAGGTGCTGATCGAATTGCATGAGGATTCCCTGAGGGGCCAGGTGCTGGTTGACGACCGACCCCAACCGGTCAGCCTGGATGTGCCCCTGCCACCCCTCACGATTGAGAAGGGTGTGCCGCTGGAGAAGGAGTCGCTTGGCGACCTGATCGGGGATCTGCTGGTGCGCGACGGGCTGATCGATCATTTCGTGCTGGCCGCCCTGCCGCCCGCCGCCGTGCAGTGGCGGGTGCTGGTCTGGCCGTTTGAGGACTGGCCGGACGATCCCGCCAGCAACCTGCGCCAGATCGCCCCGCCCCTGAATCTCCCCTTCGACCTGGAGAACGCCTATCTCGACCTCCAGCCGCTCCCCGGCGATCAGTCCCAGATGCTGCTGGCGGCGGCGCCGAAGCCCCTGGTGGATGGCTGGATCGATGTCTTTTCCCTGGCCGGCGTGCAGCTGGAGCGGCTGGCGCCGGCCCAGAGCTGCCAGCTGGCGGCCATCGCTTCCCTGATGGCGGCCACCCCGGCGGACCAGCTGCTTGTCCTGGTGGATCCCGATCCGCCAGGCCCCTGCCGTCTGTTGCTGATCCGTGGTGGCGTGCCGGTGTTCGAGCGCAGCGTGGCCAGCGAGGGCTCCGCCCTGGTGAATGACCTGGTCCGCAGCGTCGACTTCTACCGTCGCCAGGACACCGCCGTGCGGGGCCTCAGGCTGCTGCTGAGCCGGCCGCTTGCGGAGCAGCCGCAGCTGGAGTCGAGGTTGTCGGTGTCGGCCGAGCAGCTCAGCTCCGAACCCTTCGGCTCCCTGGTCCTGCAGGGGCTGGCCATCCCGGAGGTGATGCCATGACCTCCCCGATCCGCCCCTATCCGGTCCTCGACCTGCTGCGGGAACGGCGGCGGGAGATCGGCATCGACACGATGTCGTCTCTGCTCGGCTGCCGCGGGCGGCTCGTGCGCCGTGGAGCTGTGATCGGCGCCTCTCTGGTGGGTGGGATGGCGCTGCTCTGCGCGGGCCTCGCCCTGCGCCACCAGGCCATCCGCGCTGACCTGGCCCGCGTGGAGCCCGTGGAAGCGGAGGTGAAAACCCTTTCGGAGCGGAATGGCCAGCGGCAGGCCGCCGTGCGCCAGAAGACCACCACCAACCGCGACCTGGCCGGCGCGCTCACCACCGCCCGGACCAGTTCCGCGCTTCTCACCGAACTGCAGCTGCGCACCCCCGTCGGCATTCGGCTCTCTTCCGCGGTCGTCAAGGGGCCGAGCCTGGTGCTCAAGGGTCAGTCGCTCGACCCCCAGGCCTTTGCCCGCATCAATGCCCTGCAGCTGGAGCTCAAGCGCTCCCCCCTCCTCGACCCCCGGGGCATCACCCTGGTCAAGTCCGAGCGGACGGACGCGGCAACCGCCGGCCCGGCCTCGGCGCTGTCGACCGTGAACTTCGAGATCAATGGCCCCTTTGCGGTGTTGGCGGCCCCGCGCCAGCTGGCCGTGCTGCGGCAGCTGGGCTCGGAGGGCATGGCCCGCCGGCTCCAGCTTCTCCAGAGCGAGGGTTTGCTGCCATGACCAATCTTCAGGCGGGCTCTCCGCGGCTTTCGGCGAGCGCGGTGCGGCAGATCTGGCTGTGGTTTCCGATCGGGGCCGGTGCCGTGTTGGCGCTGGCCCTGGCCTTCCTCGCCCTCATGCCCCTGTGGGTGGCGCTGCGGCGCGACAGCGAGCGGCTGCAGGAGGCGCAGTCCTTGGCCAGCCGGCTGGAGGAGGAGCGGCTGCTGGCCCGCCGCCTGGTGGAGCAGGAGGAGAAGGCGACCACGCAGCGGCAGAACCTGATCCGCCTGATCAGCGGCAACGGTGACATCTCCACCTTCCTGGCCAAGCTCGATCAGCTGGCCAAGGCCAGTGGCGTGCAGCTGGATCTGTTTGAACCCGCGCTCGCGCCTGCCGACGCGGCGGCCAAGCTCCAGGGCGGGGCCGCTGCCCCCGGGGCTAAACCAGCCAAGCCCGCGCCGGATCCCCTGGAGGCGGAGGGGCTGCAGAGCCAGGCGATCGTGCTGGCCGCCCGTGCTGATTTCCCGCAGCTGTTGGCGTTTCTGCGGCAAATGGAGGCCCTGAATGTGTTGGTGGTTCAGAGTGATCTGGAGCTCAATCTTGAGCCCCGACAAGCTGGTGGCACCAAAGAGTCAGGCGCCGCTGCCAAGGAGCCTGTTCGCATGAAAATGGCGCTAAAACTTTATAGCAAATCCAGCCAGGATAAGCCAGCGACCCCTCCGCCAGCCGCTATGCCTGCCGGCACCACCCCTGCGAATTGAGCAGCCCTGGCCCCATCTTCCATCTGGCCGTTCAGCCGATTGATCGATACCATTCCTCCGACTCCTAAGTGAGGAACGCGTGGGCAGCAGGTTCTGGCGGCAAGGGCTCCTCGCCACCGCCCTCTTCGGAGGCTGCCAGCTGCTTGGGCTTGCCGCCCTGGCCCAGGAGCCTCCAGCCCAGCCGGGTGTGCGCACGGTGCCGATCTACTCCCGGGGGGTGGAGATGCAGGTGCGGCGCACCCCCGATGCCGTGGAGGTGGTGCTGGCCGGCATCGGCGCGGCCCCGCAGCTCTTCCAGACCACCCGCGGTGCCAGTTGGGAGGGCCGGGTGATGACCCCCGCGCCGCTGCCGCTCCGCCGTGGTCCGCAGCGGCTCAGCCTGCCGGAGGCCGGCCTGCAGAGCCTCAGTTTCGACGGCACGGGCAACACCTTCTCGCTGCAGGTCACGCCGGTGGCCGGGTACCCGCTGGGGCGGCCGGTGGTGAGCGCCGATGGCCGCGACCTGATCCTCACCTTCCCGGCGCCGCTGCAGCCCACCTTGCAGACCGCCGCCCCCAACCTCAATGCGCCGGGCCGGGTGGCCCAGCCGGGCTACGTGCCGCCGCTGCAGCCGCGGGCCGTCGCCCCGCCGGTGGGCGACATGGCGGTGGGCACGATGCTGCTGAGCAACACCAGCTATCTGAACGTCAACGGTCCGCCGGTGACGATGACCCTCAAGAACGCGCCGGCCAAGGATGTGCTGATGGCCCTGGCCCGGATCGGCGGCTATGGCTTTGTGTTTGTGGAGGAGACTGCCGCCGCCGGGGGCGCTGGCGCGGCTTCCGCCGCTGCCGCCGCTGAGCGGAGGGTGTCGATCGCGTTCCGCGGCGAGAGCTACGGCCGCGCCATCAACTCCGCCCTGCTGGCCGCTGGTCTGCAGGGCAAGGTGGAGGGAAATCTGATCCTGGCGGGCCCCAACGCCCTGGGCAAGAGTTTTGGTCCTCAGATGTCGAAGGTGTATCGCCTCAACCAGGCCTCCGCCGATTCCGCCGCCGATTACCTGGCCAACCTCGGCGCCCAGGTGACCAAGACCTTCACCACCACCTCCGTCAGCCAGCAGACCCAATCCTCAGGCACGCCCACCCAGAACACCGGCGCCACCCAATCACAGACGGCAACGATCACCCAGATTCAGTCCTATGGCGCCAACCAGGGACCGCTGCGGGGCCTGATCGGCACCACCGATTCGCGCCTGGGCACGATCACCCTGGTGGGCGATCCGCGGGTGGTGGCGGTGGCCGAAGCCTATCTCAAGCAGCTTGATCTGCGCCAGCGACAGGTGGCCCTATCCCTGAAGATTCTTGATGTCGATCTTAACAATGTCGCTGAAACCGACAACTCTTTTGCTTACCGTTGGGGCAACAGTTTCATCGTCAACGACAGCGGCCGCCTGTTGGGCGCTTTCGGTCGTAATCTTCCCCCTACGTTGGATAGCTTCAACCGTACGGTTCCGCCGGACAGCAAGATTGAGTTGGATGACCAAGGTAAATTAACGCTGACCGCCCGGGAGGGTGTTCAGGTTACGGGGCGGGCCGCAGCACGTGCTGTTTTCACGGATGCCGATGGCAATGTGTTTTTTGGACCGCCTCCCCCATTGAACGCAACCCAAAACGCGCCAATCTTTGGATCCGGTGTGAGCACGGGCAACCCCGTCAGCCCTGGCATCAACTATCCGAGCAACAACTTCTACGATTTTGTTCGCGCCCAGATCACCTCTCGCACCACCAAGGTGCTGGCCAGCCCCACCCTGATCCTCCAGGAGAATCCCTCCGTGCTGCGCGCCGAAGATGGCGGTGGTGCCACCTCCACCAGCGCCGATGGCCAACAGGGCATCACCAACATCGGCCTCGATTCGCCGATCGGTCGCCGTCGCGCCAACGAGGGCGTGGTGCGGGTGGGCACCAACCTTGTCACCAGCTACGACGTAACGAGCCCCGACCAGGGAGGCAATGTGGTCTGCACGCCGCAGCTCACCACCGCCGGCCTGGTGCTCGGCGCCCGGGTGGAGAAGATCGACGACAACGGCTTCGTGACTTTCACCCTTTCCCCCAGCATCTCGGCGGTCACTGCCACCGAGGATCCGCCCACGGGCTGCGGTTCGCGCCTGAACGTCCTCTCGGTGCGCAGCCTCGACACCGGCGCCGTGCGGGTGCGCGACGGCCAGACCCTGATCCTCACCGGTGTGATCTCCGATCTCGATCAGGAGGAGGTGAGGAAGTGGCCGATCGTCGGTGATCTGCCCCTGGTGGGCCAGTTCTTCCGCAATTCCGGCAAATCCCGCCAGAAGCGCGAGCTGGTGATCATGGTCACCCCCCGCATCATCAACGACGTGGAGGGCGGCACCTTCGGCTACGGCTGGCAGCCGGCCACCCCCCAGTCGCGGGAGCTGATGCGCAACGTGGCCCCCTGAGCCAGGCCGGCCCGGGGTCAGAAGCCGAGGGCGGGCATCAGGAACTTCATCGCCAGCGGCGCCAGGGTCTGGACCAGGCCGGCGGCGCCGCTGAGCATCGCCCCGCCCATGCCGTTGCCCCCCGGTGGCTTGCTGGCGGGGGTTTCCAAGGCCTTGGCGGCCTCCCGCAGCGCCTTGGCCTGGCTGGCGTCGCCGCCCTGCTCGTAGAGGGTGGCGGCGTAGGCGAAGTCACGGGCAGCGAGCTGGATGTTGCCCTGTTCGTTGCGGGTGATGCCCCGCGCCACCCAGCTGATCGGCGCGTCGGGCTGGCGGCGGATCGCCTCGCTGAAGAGCTGCTCCGCCTGGGGCTGGCGACCCGCCAGGGCTTCCCCTACCCCGGCGTTGTGCAATTCGGCGTAGCTCAGCACCTCCGGCGCCAGGCCGCGCGCCCGCTCCCAGTGGCTGGCGCTCAGGGCACCTGCGTCCAATTGGGCGCCGCTGAGGTCGCTCTGGCGCAGGTCGGTGCCCTCCAGCCGGGCCCCGCGCAGGTCAGCCCCCCGCAGTGATGCCCCCAGCAGGCTGGTGAAGCGCAGATCCGCGCCGCTGAGGTTGGCGCCATCCAGCCGGGCCTGCCCCAGGTTGGCCCGCCGCAGATCGGCGCCCCGCAGCTCCGCGTCCCGCAGGTCGGCGTTCACCAGATCGGCATCGCGCAGCTGACAGCCGTTGCAGCGGCGCTGCTCCAGCAGCCGGATCAGGTCGGCGTCGCCGCTGCCCGCCCGGGCGGGCAGCGGCCCGGTGGCGACCACGGCCAGGGCCAGCAGCAGAGCGTGGCGGCGCATCCGATCCCTCGCTAGTGCTGCTGTTGTAACGGGTTTCGCCGCCGACCGCATCAACCCTCCGGCCGCTGCAGCCGCCGGGCCAGGCGGCGCCGCCTGGCCCGCAGCTCCCGGCGGCCCTCGCTGCCCCGCTGAGGGGGGGCGTAGCGGTGGCGCTGGTACAGGCTCACGAAGGCGGCAAGATCCCCGGCCAGATCGGGCCAGCGCTCTGCCACCCGCTGGGCGAAGCGGGGCAGGGTTTCCCCCGCCTCCGGCACCAGGCCGCCGCGGGCGAACAGCGCCAGGGAGCGCTCCAGCTCCCGCCGCCAGCCATCGCGGCCGGCCGAGCGCCGCTGCAGCCTGGCGAGGATGGCGAGGGCCAGCCCCAGGCTGGCCGCCACGGCCACCAGCACCAGCGGCCCCAGCCACTGGCGCTCGCCCCCCAGCAGGCGGCGCAGCAGGGCGTCCTGGCCCTGCTGGTCGAAGCCGAGCCAGAAGCGGGTCCAGGCCAGGTCCAGCCCCCACCACTGGTGCTGCAGCCAGCGCAGGGAGCCGTTGCCGGTGGGGCTCCTCTCGCCGATCGCCGCCGGCACCCAGGAGGTGGGATCCACGGAGCGCCAGCCCTCCCCCGGCAGCCACACCTCGCTCCAGGCATGGGCGTTGCCCTGGCGGATGTCGAGGTAGCCGCCGCCCCCCAGGGGCACCACCCAGTCGCCCCCCCGGTAGCCGCTCACCACCCGGGCGGGCACCCCGGCCGAGCGCATCAGGGCCGTGAAGGCGCTGGCGTAATGGCCGCAGAAGCCCTCGCGCCGCTCGAACAGGAAGGTGTCCATCGGGGCGCGCTGGGGCAGGCTGCCCGGCTTGAGGGTATAGCGGAAGGGCTGCTCCCGGAACCAGCGCTCCGCCGCCACCAGCCGTTCCGCCGGGCTCGCCAGCCGGCCCCAGCTTTCGCCCAGGGCCTCCAGCCGCGGGTTGCTGCCCGCCGGCACCTGCAGCTCCAGCGGCCGGGGGGGCAGCCGCCGCCAGGCGGCGGGCGCGGCGTTGTCGACCACCGTGTACACCCGCCGGAGGTTGGCCGCGCCGCTGTGGTGGAGCTGGCCCTGGCGGTCGATGCGCAGTTCCGCCCCGAGCGGCTGGCCGCTGCCGCTCCAGGGCACCGAGGCCAGACCGCTCGGCTCATCGAGCCACAGCTGCGGACTCCCCTCGGCCGTGCTGACCGGCGGCGTTGCCGAGGCCGATTCCGCGGGACGGGGGTTGGCACCGGCCGGGCGGCGGGGATCTTCACCGCTCCAGCTGCGGCCGTCAAAACGGTCGTGCACCAGCACCCGCCAGTAGCGCTCGGGGGCCGGCGGCGGGCCGCCGAGCGGAAACGCCACCCGCGCCGCCGGCGCCTGACTGGAGGAGAGTTCGGCGATCGCGGTGGGGTCGAGGGTGTCGCTCAGGCCGGTGGTGGCGCCCGCCCCCCGGCCGGATTCGATCACGGTGAAGGGTCCCATCCGGGGCAGGAGCAGGAACAGCACCAGGGCCATCGGCAGGGCCGCCAGCACCAGCTGGGTGGTGCGCCGCAGCATCACCCGCCAGCCGAGCCCCTCACCGATCTCCAGGGCCAGCAGCCCGGCCAGGGCGCAGAGGGTGGCCAGGCCCTGCAGCAGGCTGCCCGCCAGGTCGCCCTGCAGGGAGGCCAGCAGCCCGGCGCAGAGCAGCTGCAGCAGGCCCACCAGCCGCCGTTCCGGCACGGTGCGGGCCTCCCACAACTTCAGGGCTGTCAGGGCCCCCAGGCCGATCGCCAGGCCGCCGAGCAGCTGGCTCCAGGACACCGCGGCCAGCCCCAGCCCCAGCAGGCCCATGGCCAGCCATTGCAAGAGGGGGGCGGCGGCGCGGTTCATCTCAGGGGCATAGGGCGAGGGCCATCAGGCAGCGGTCGCGGTGGGCGCTGCCACTGCCGGGGGGGATCCGCTCGGCCCCCAGCGCCAGCCCATAGCTCGACCCCTGGCCATGGAGTCGCCAGATCCGCTCGCTCAGATGCTCCAGGGCCTGCTCCAGCGGCAGGGTGGGGTCGGGCGCCAGCAGCGGCGCGCTCTCGCTGGGACTGACAAAGCGCTTGCTGAAGCTCCCCCGCCCCTGGGCCACCAGCGTCCAGGCCAACCGACTGGGGGAGTCCTCCGGCCGGTGCGGACGCAGGTCGTGCCACTCCTCGCTGCCTTCCTGCGGCCGCCGCTCCAGGGCCAGGCCGCCGGCGGGCGGTCCGGGCTCGGCCAGCAGCTGCACCGGGCCCGGCAAGCGCGCCGGGTAGATCAGCTGGGGCACGCTCGGCCGCCAGCGCGACCAGCAGACGAACAGCCCCAGGGGGGCGGTGGTCTGCACCCGCAGGCAACCGGGGGGCTGGAGGCCGCGCCGCCGGGGGCTCCAGGGGGCCGTGAGGGCATGCAGGCCGGGGTCGAGGCCGCAGGCCGGCCCCACGGGCTCCCCTTCGAAGCGCAGCTCCAGACCCTCGCAGCGGCCGCGGCTGCGCAGCTCCAGGGGATAGGCCAACGGGCCATCGGCGAAGCCGGGGGGGGGATCGCCGCTGGCCAGCTCCAGGCCCTGCAGGTTGAAGTGGGTGAGATTCAGGGTGAGCAGGAACAGCCCGAGCATCAGGAAGCTGAGCAGCAGCGGGCCATTGCGTTGCAGCTGGATGCCCACCAGTTGCAGCAGCAGGGTTCCCCCCAGCCAGAGCCAGCCGAAGCGGGTGGGCAGGATGTAGAGGGTGCGCAGGCCCAGGCGGACCCGCGGACCGTTCAGGGGCCGACCGAGGTTCATCAGCGCAGGCTGTCCACGCCCGCCAGCAGCTGGCGACTCAGCTCCGCCCCGCTGCCGCCGCTGGGGTGCCCCCCATCCAGCCGGTGTTCGCACACCGCCGCCAGCACCGCCTGCACGTCGTCGGGCAGCACATGGTCGCGCCCGTCGATCAGCGCCCAGGCCCGGGCGGCAGCCAGCAGCCCGAGGCCCGCTCGCGGCGAGAGGGGGAAGCCCCGTTGGCTGCCATCGCGGCTGCGGGCCAGCACATCAAGCAGGTAGTCGAGCAGGGCCGTGCTGGCATGAACGGCCGCCGCTCGCTCCTGCAGCCGCAGCAGATCGCCGGGCCCGAGCTGGGGGGCAATGGCCTCGGGCCTGAGGGCCTCGCCCAGCAGCAGCGACCGTTCCGCCGCGCGCTCCGGAAAGCCGAGGCTGAGGCGCATCAGGAAGCGGTCGAGCTGGGATTCGGGCAGGGGCGCGGTGCCGCCCTGCTCCAGGCCGTTCTGGGTGGCGATCACGAGGAAGGGCCTGGGCAGCGCGTGGCTCGTGCCGTCGACGCTCACCCGGCCCGCCGCCATCGCCTCCAGCAGGGCGCTTTGGGTGCGGGGGCTGGCCCGGTTGATCTCGTCGGCCAGCAGCACCTGGCAGAAGAGGGGGCCGGGGCGGAAGTGGAAGGCGCCGGCGGCGGGGTCGAAGACGTTGACGCCGGTGAGGTCGGCCGGCAACAGATCGCTGGTGAAGCTGACGCGGCGGAAATCGAGGCCGAAGCTGCGGGCCAGCACCTCCGCCAGGGTGGTCTTGCCCACCCCAGGCAGATCTTCGATCAGCAGATGGCCGCGGGCCAGGAGGCAGGCCAAGGCCAGGCGCACCTGGTGCTCCTTGCCCAGCAGCACGCGGGTGATGGCGGCGATCAGGGGTTCGAGGGGGGATCCGGCCAAGGACGACGCGCGGGAGTGGGACGCAGGGAATTCGATCTAGCCTGACGGATCGGCAGCCCGAGCGTTTCGCTCGCGTCGGCGCCGGCTGTGTTACACACCACAAACGCGGTTGTCCGCCCTTGCCCCCCGAGTCGCCAGCCGAGGCCCATGGGGGCAACCGTCAGGCGATCGCCCGCCAGCTCGGCTGTTCGCCCCACCAGCTGCTCGACGCCAGCGCCTCGCTGGTCCCCTTCGGCCCGCCCGCCGCCCTGATGCGCCAGCTGCGCCGGGCCCTGGGCGGTGCCGCCCTGCGGGACTACCCGGACCGCGGCTACCACGACCTGCGGGTGGCCCTCGCGGCGCAGCACGGGCTGGACCCGGACTGGGTGTTGCCCGGCAACGGGGCCGCCGAGCTGTTCACCTGGGCGGCCCGCGACGCGGCGGCCGCCGGTGTGAGCCTGCTGCCGGCCCCCGGTTTCGCCGACTATCGCCGCGCCCTGGCCTGCTGGGGTGGCCAGAGCCGGCTCCTGCCCCTGCCCTTGGAGTGGTCCGCCGCCTTCCCCCAGCCCTTCCCGGCTGGAACCGGCCCAGGGGCGGGCGAGCCGGCCGCGGTGCTCTGGCTCACCAACCCCCATAACCCCACCGGGCAGCTGTGGAGCCGGGCGTCGCTGGAGCCGCTGCTGGAGCGCTTCCGCCTGGTGATCGTCGACGAAGCCTTCCTGCCCCTGGTGTCGGAAGGCGAGCGGCAGT
This sequence comes from Cyanobium sp., assembly GCA_044352045.1. Taxonomy (GTDB): domain Bacteria; phylum Cyanobacteriota; class Cyanobacteriia; order PCC-6307; family Cyanobiaceae; genus Cyanobium. The sequence goes on from JBILEP010000010.1 coordinate 11,326, forward strand.
CGCTGATCCCCCTGCTGGCGGACCATCCCCAGTTGGTGGTGGTGCGCAGCCTCACCAAGCTCTGCGCCATCGCCGGCCTGCGCCTCGGCTATGCCCTGGCCAGGCCGGAGCGGCTGGCGCGCTGGAGCGGCTGGCGCGATCCCTGGCCGGTGAATGGGCTGGCGGCCGAGGCCGGCGCGGCCCTGTTGGCCGACGGCGCTGGCTTCGCCCGCTGGCAGGCGCGGGTGCAAGGCTGGACCGCCCGGGAGGGCCCCTGGCTGGCGGGGCGACTGGCGGAGATTCCAGGCTTGGAGCCCCAGCCCTCGGCCGCGAACTTCCTGTTGGTGCGCGGCCACGGCTCGCTGGAACCGTTGCGCCAGGCCCTGCTGCAGCGTCAGCGGCTGCTGCTGCGCGACTGCCGCTCGTTCGCGGGCCTGGGGGATACCTGGCTGCGGATCGGTCTGCGGGATCGGCGCGGCAACCGTCGCATCGCGGCGGCGCTGCGGGCCGAATCAGCTCAAGCAGCCCCGGACTTCGGGTAGGCGTGGATCAGCAGCTCATCAAGCTGGAAGCCGCCGCGGATGAGAAGATCGACCATCACCCGCCGCCCCCTGGCGGTGAAGAGCAGCTCCCGCAGGCTGGGCTGGATGGCGTCGGGGTACACCTTCTCCCACTCGGCCAGGTTCTGACGGGAGAGGAAGGTTTTGTCCAGGCGGTAAAGGTTGACCTCAAAGCCGGCCGCGTCGAGCAGGGAAAAGATGTCCTCCTGGCTGAAGGCATGGAGGTGATAGGGGTCGATGTGTCGGGTCTCGCCGAGCGGCAGGGAGAGAAACAGTTCGCCCTCCTCCTTGAGCAGGGAGCGCAGGTTGCGGGCAAAGGCGAGGGGATCGGGAACGTGCTCAATCGTTTCGAAGCAGGCGATCAGATCGAATGTGTGGGGCGATTGGAAGGTGGTGGCATCGGCGCAAATGAATTCGACGCCAGGGCAGGGGTAGCGCACCTTGGCGTATTCGATGGCCGAGCCATTCAGGTCGACCCCCACCACAGAGCTTGCGCCAGCTTCCTTGAGAAACTTGGACCCGTAGCCGCTGCCGCAGGCCATGTCGAGAACCACTTTGCCGGCGGCTCTCCTGGCCACGCGTCGATATCTCGCCAGGTGGTCATCAAGGATGGAGCGCGAAGCGCTGTCGTCAGCCAAGGCGTCGGGCACCAGGCGTTCGCCCAGTCCCCACTGCTCTGGTAAGGAAATCTGTTTTTCGAGTGATTCTGCGCGTGTCAGGTTAGGAGCTTGTGGCTGCATGGTGGTTGATGATCCACTTGCCGCCGCTGTACGCCCATCGCTGGCCCGGGAGCTGATCGGCGATTGGCTATCCGGCGATGGAGCTGTAGGCAAGCGGGGTTTCGTATCTTGACCCGGATTTTTCTGGCTGTCCAGCCTGGCCCTTCCCGGGCGACGGCCCTTCAGGGGCGGGACTGTGCGGCGCAGCTGGTGACCAGCTCCACCAGGCGCCGGTCGGCATCGCGCACCGCCAGCTGGTCCATGCCGTGGCGCATCAGCCGCAGCGGGTCGTCCGCGGCCGCGGCGCTCCGCAGCCGCGGCCCGAGCAGCCGCCACAGGCTTTCCCCGAGCGCCTTCTCCTCCGGGGCGTGCTGCCACACGATCACGGCGGCGCCAAGGGCGGCGGCGGCGCTGGCGTTGGCGTCCTGGTGCCGGTCGGCGGCCGCCGGGAAGGGCACCAGGATCGTGGGGGTGCCGCAGACCGCCAGCTCGCTCAGGCTGCCCGCCCCGGCCCGGCTGATCGCCAGGTCGGCGTGCTGCAGCAGTCCGGGCAGGTCGTCGCTGAACGGCCGCTCCACCACCCCGGCCAGCGTCAGCTGACCCGCCTCCGGATCGTTGCTGCCGGTGAGGTGCACCACGCGGCAGCCCGCCGCCACCAGCTCGGGGATCAGCGGCCGCACCATGCGGTTCAACCCCACGGCCCCCTGGCTGCCCCCCATCACCAGCAGCAGCGGTCCCTCCCCGGCGGGCACCCACTCCGGCAGGGGGGCCGGCGCGAGGAAGGCCCGCCGCACCGGAGTGCCGGTGACCAGCGGGTGGCAGTGGGGCAGCCGTTCCGCCGCCTCCGGCAGGCCCACCGCCACATGGGTGCACCAGCGCCCGAGCAGGCGCGTCACCTTGCCGGGCACGGCGTTGCTCTCGTGCAGCACCACCGGCACCCCGCACCAGCGGGCCGCCAGGATCGCCGGGGCGGCGATGTAACCGCCGCTGCTGAACACCACGCTGATGCCCTCGCGCCGGATCAGCTGGCGCACCACCCGGCAGGCGCCGATCAGCTGCAGCAGGTTCCAGAGCTTGCGCAGGCCCCGCCCCTGCAGCCCGCCGGCCCGCACGAAATTCATGGGATAAAGACTGGGCACCAGCTGTCGCTCCAACCGGTCCGGCACCCCCAGCCACTGCACCCGCCAGTCGGGGGGAAGGGCTTCGGCGACCGCCAGGGCCGGGAACAGGTGCCCGCCCGTGCCGCTGGCGGCGATCAGAAGGGTCGGCATGGGGGCGGGGTGGCGGCGGGGGGCGGCGCGCCTAACTTAAAAGCCATTCCCGACCCCACCGCTTCGCGCCGATGGCCCCGCCCCGCCCGCTCCTCGCCGCGCTGCTGGGCGCCCTGCTGTTCAGCGGACTGGCGCCCGTGCGGGCCGCGAGCCCCACGCCGGCCCAGCTGCAGGCCCTGGAAACGGCGCTCAACGGGGAGGGCGACACCGCCCTGGCCGGCTTGCTCCAGGCCGGTCCCGGCCTCGATCCGGCCGAGATCCAGAATCGCCGCCGGCTGCTGCGCGGCCAGTTCCCCGATCTGCGCTGGCAGGTGAGCAGCGGCGCGCCACGCCGCGGTGGCCAGCCCACGGTGGCTGTGAAGTTGAGCGGCACCCGCCGGGAGGGTTCCACCACCTTCCGCCTCGACGCCGAGCAGCTGCTGCTGCTCCAGAACGAGGCCGGTCGCTTCAACCGCCAGACGGTGCTGCGGGAGCAGTCGATCCTGCGCAGTGGCGAGCAGGCGCCGACGGTGAGCTTGCTGATCCCCGACGCGGTGCTCACCGGCCAGCGCTACGACATCGACGTGATCTTCGACGAGCCCCTCAACGGCGCCCTCACCGCCAGCGGCATCGCCGCCCTCACCCCCGCGCAGGTGGCGGCGATGGAGAGCCCCACCCTGGAGCTCAGCGGCCAGGAGGCCGGCGGCCTGTTCAAGACCGTCCAGGCGCCGCTCAGCCCCGGCTCGCAAACCTGGGCGGTGCTGCTTGTCCATCCCCGCGGCGTGATCAGCGCCACCAAGCGGGTGCGGGTGGTGGCCGACCGCGCTGCCCTCGACCTCTGAGCGCCGCGGTGTCGCCTGCTTCCGGCCGTTGCCAGCGGGTGTGGGTGGTGGACGACGACCCCGAGTTGCGGCGGATGCTCGCCACCTACCTGGGGGAGCAGGGTTACGAGGTGCGCACCTTTATGGACGGCGCCCAGCTGATGGCTCGCCTGCAAGCTCAGCGCCCGGATCTGGTGGTGCTCGACCTGATGCTCCCGGGCGACGACGGCCTCACCGTGTTGCGTCGCTTGCGGGATGGGGGCGACGACCTGCCGGTGTTGATGCTCACCGCCCGGGGTGACGCGGTGGATCGCATCATCGGCCTGGAGCAGGGGGCCGACGACTACCTGGCCAAACCGTTCCTGCCGCGGGAGCTCACCGCCCGCATCGAGGCGGTGTTGCGCCGCCGCCGGCCGGCCGGGGGGGCGCCGCTGCCGGAGGGGGAGCGGATCCGCTTCGGCGACATCGCCCTCGACCTGGCCACCCGCAGCCTGGAGCGCGGCGGCCAGCCGGTGCCGATCACCAGCGGAGAATTCGCCCTGCTGGCCGCCTTCGTGCAGCATCCGCAGCGGCCGCTCTCCCGCCAGCGGCTGATCGAGCTGGCCCGCGGCCCCGACAGCGAGACCGATGGCCGCAGCATGGACGTGCAGGTGTCGCGGCTGCGCCGCCTGATCGAACCGGATCCCGGCCGCCCCCGCTACGTGCAGACCGTGTGGGGCTTTGGCTATGTGTTCGTGCCCGATGGCCGCCCCCGCGCCAGCTGAGGGCGGGCTGGGCCTGGGGCGGCGCCTGGCCTACGCCGCCCTCGCCGCCGCCGCCGCTGTGCTGAGCCTGCTGCTGCTGGAGACCCTGCTCGATCGGCGCTTTGAGCAGGCCCGCCTGCGCCAGCTGGGCTCGGAGGTGAGCGGGAGGCTGCTGCTCGGGGAGGTGGCGCTGGAGCGCTTCAGCCCTGCGGCCCTGGCGGAGCTGGGGGCCCTGCGCCTGGCGGTGGGTGACCGCCCGGAGCCGGTTGCCGCAGGAGCGTCCCGCTGGCCGGAGGATCGCCGCCTGCGGCGCCAGGCGGAGGGGCTGCGCGGCGAGATCTGCCGGCGGCTGCCCCGCTGCCCGGTGGTCTGGCCCGCCCGGGCCGCGGGCCGCGGTGTCTGGGTGGAGATGGCCTCGCCGCTGGAGAACGTTTGGCTGTTCGTGCCCCTGCCGCCGCTTCACCCCTGGCCGCCGGATCCGCTGCTGCTGGGTGCCGGCCTGGCCAGCGGCTCCCTGGCCGCCGGTCTGCTGTATCTCCACCTCGAGGTGCGCCGGCCCTTGGGCCAGCTGGAAGCGGCCCTGGCGCAGCTGGGCCTGGAGGAGCGTCCCGCCGCCGTGGCCGCCCGCGGCAACCCGGCCGTGCGCGCCCTCACCGCCCGCTTCAATGCCATGGTGGCCCGTCTGGAGGCGACCAGCCGCGAGCGGGCGGTGATGCTGGCGGGCATCGCCCACGACCTGCGCAGCCCGCTCACCCGCCTGCGGCTGCGGCTGGCCCTGGCGGAGCGGGCGCCGATGGGAGCCGCGGAGCTGGCGTTGGCGGAGGCCGATCTCACCGCCCTGGAGCGGATCACCCGCCAGTTTCTGGTGTTCGCTGGCGCGGAGGCGGCGGAGCCGGCGTTGGCGGTGCCGCTGGAGCAGCTGCTGGCCGAGGTGGCGGCCGGGCTGGAGGTGGGGGTGGAGGATCGGGCCCTGGCGCTCGACCTGCCCCCCCTGGAGCGGTGCGTGCGCCCCGCGGCCCTGGCCCGTGCCGTCGCCAACCTGCTCGACAACGCCGCCGTCCATGGCCGCCCGCCCCTGCGGCTGGCGCTGCGCCCCTGGGGGGAGAGCGGCTTCGAGATTCAGGTGTGGGATCAGGGCGAGGGCATCCCCGAACGGGACTGGGAGCGGGCCCGCCAGCCGTTCCAGCGGCTCGATCCGGCCCGCGGTGGCCAGGGCCACTGCGGCCTGGGGCTGGCGATCGCCGAAGCCGTCGCGCGCGATCACGGAGGTGGGCTGCTGCGGCTGGAGTCGGCGCCGGGTTTCGGCATCGCCCTGCGCGGTCGCTCCCTGCCCGCCGGGCCAGTCACATCCGGTCACAGGTTGGCCGCCGCCGGTTGGAATTCAGGCGGATCCGAGCCCCACAGTGAGGCCCGTTGATCCCTCGCCGTCGCCGGCGTTTCCCATGAATCGCTCCTTCCGTCTGCGCTCCCTTGTCCGTCCGGCCGCTGGCCTGTCGGCCGCCCTCGCCCTCGGCTTCGGGCTCCCGGGCGTCGCCCTGGCCCAGCCCGCGGGCGACGGAGGCCGCATGGGCATCACCCCCGCCCAGTGGCAGAAGGTGTTCCCGGACTTCCGCCAGCAGGCCCTGAAGGACAACCGGGCCCGAATCGGGATCCTGCAGCGGGGTGAGCGCTGCATCAGCGCCGCTGGCAGCGGCGATGCCCTGCGCTCCTGCATGCGGGAGGAGCGCAGCGCCATGCAGCAGCAGCGCTCCGAGAGCCGCACCGCCATGCGCCTGATCTTCGAGCGCAATGGCATCACCGTGCCCGAGCGGCGCTGGGGCCAGGGTGGCCCTGGTCGTCCCGGCGCCGATGGTCCCGCTGGCGGGATCTGATCAGGCCTCGTCGAGGGCGGCGACGCCAGGCAGCACCTTGCCCTCCAGCAGCTCCAGGCTGGCGCCGCCGCCGGTGGAGATGTGGCTCATCTTCTCGGCCACGCCCACCTTCTCCACCGCCGCCACGGAATCACCGCCGCCGATGATCGTGATCGTGCCCTGGGCGCTCAGTTCGGCCAGGGTATGGGCGATGGCGTTGGTGCCGGCGGCGAAGGCGTCGAATTCGAACACCCCCATCGGCCCGTTCCAGATCACGGTCTTGCAGTCGGCCAGGGCGTCCTGGAACAGCTTCACCGAATCGGGGCCGATGTCGAGGCCCATCCAGCCATCGGGGATGGCGTCGATCTTGGCGATCTGGCTGTTGGCGTCAGGGGCGAAGTTGTCCGCCAGCACCACATCGGTGGGCAGCAGGAATTGCACGCCCTTGGCGGCGGCTTTGGCCTCCAGCTCCTTGGCCAGCTCCAGTTTGTCTTCCTCCACCAGGCTCTTGCCCACCTTGAGGCCACGCGCCTTGTAGAAG
>JBILEP010000135.1:0-5828 GCA_044352045.1 Cyanobium sp.
AAATCGCGCCCGTCAGTTCCTTCATCGCATTGGAGGCGGCCTGGAAGGGGCGATCTCCACCCTCGATGCGCGCCGACACCGCCTCCACCACCACAATCGCGTCATCCACCACCAGGCCGGTGGCCAAAATGATGCCGAGCAGGGTGAGTTCGTTGATCGAAAACCCGAACGTCTTCACGAACACCAGCGCCCCCAGCAGGGCGATCGGCAGCGCCAGGGCCGGCACCGCCGTGGCTTTCCAATCCTGCAAGAAAAGAAAAATGATCAGCAGCACCAGCACCACCGCATCCCGCAGCGCGTCGAGAGCGCCGGTGATCGAGGCGTTGATGAAATCCGTCTGATCGAACACCTTCTCCAGCACCACCCCCGGCGGCAGGGTTTTGCGGAAGTTATCGAGCACCGTGTCCACCGCCTTGGCGGTGCTGATCGCATTGCTGCCCGGCAGCTGGATCACGCCGAAGCCCACGCACGGATATCCCGTGCGCGCATTGATCGCCGACTGGTTGAAATTCTGGAACGCATACTCCGCCCGGCCGATGTCGCCGATCCGGATCAGGCCGCCATCCGGGCCTTTGGCGAGGATCACATCCTGGAATTCACCCACCGTTTTCAAGTTGCCGTCCACCAAAATCGGGAAGGTGGTGCGGTTCGCCGCTGTGGAGGGCGGCCCGCCGATGGCGCCGCCGATCACGATCTGGTTTTGTGATTTCAGCGCATTCACCACCGTGTCCACGCTCAGGTTGAAGCGGGCCAGCTTGAGTGGGTCCACCCAGATGCGAAACGCTGGATTGCTGGCGCCGAAGATGTTCACCTGGCCCACGCCCTGGGCGCGGGTGAGCGGGTAATAAAGGTTGAGCTGCAGCAGGCCATTGAGATAATTGCGCTCAAACTGGCCCTGGCTGGAGGTGAGGTTATACACCAGCAGATAGCTGCTGGCGGTTTGCTGCACTGTCACCCCCTGCGCGTTCACCTGCGGTGGCAGCTGGGCGCTGGCCGTTTGCACCCGGTTCAGCACATTCACCTGGTCGATATTCGCATCCGTGCCGGATTTGAACACCACATTCACCTGGCTCGTGCCCTGGCTGGTGCTGAACGAGCTCAGGTAATCCATCCCCGGTGCCCCGTTGATCTGCTCCTCCAGCGGCCCGGTAACCGCGCTCTCCACCGTCAGCGCATCGGCGCCCGGCAGGCTCGCGTTCACCTGCACCGTTGGCGGCGCGATGTTGGGCAGGTTTTCAATCGGCAGCAACGGCAGGCTGATCAACCCCGCCATCAGGATCAAAATGCTGCACACCGTGCTCAGCACGGGACGGCGAATAAACGTATCCGAGAGGCTCATCGCGGCGCTCCACCTGGCGCGGCCATCGATCCGCCGGGTGTGGCCAGGCCCATCGCCGGCTGCACCGTCAGCCCGCTGCGCAATTGCGCCAGGTTGCCCACCACCACCGTGTCCGCCGCGCTGATCCCCGCGAGCACCGGGTAGGCCCCGTTCTGCAGCGTGCCCAGGCTCACCGGCACCTGCACCGCCACCGGCAGATTCGGGATCGGCTCCGGCTCGATCGCCCGCCCCAATCGCCGCTTCGCCTCCTCCACGCTCACCGCCAGGAACACAAAGGTTTTGCCCGCCTGCAGCAGCACCGCCTGCTGCGGAATCGCCAGCACCGCCCGCCGGTCAAACACCAAGGTGGCGTTCACGCGTTCGTTGTTGCGCAGGGCGCCATCGGGGTTGTTGAAGCCCGCCTTCACCAGCAGGGTCTGGCGTTCCTTGTCGAGGGCGGGCGCCACGAAGATCACCTGGCCCATCGCCCGCGGCCGCCGCGGATCCCCACCCTTGAGGATCACCGGCAGGCCAATCCGCACCCGATCACTGAGCTCACCGGGAACATCGATGCGCACCCAGAGCTGGGAGTTGTCGATCACGCTGGTGACCACCTCACCGGCTTTCACCACATCGCCGAGTTTCACATTGATATTGCCCACATAGCCCGGAATCGGCGCCGTCACGTTCTTGTAACCGAGGGTGGCCGCCGAGGCCTTGAGCTTGTCGAAGCTTTGAATCGCTTCGGTCACGTAAAAGTCGCGCTCTTTGGTGGAAACCGCCCCCTGCTCGTTGAGGAAGATGTAGCGCTCGGCGTTCACGCGGTTCTTGCGCGCCTCGGCCGCATCCGCATTCACCGTGGACTGCTGCTGCACCTGATCGAGTCTGAACAGCAGTTGGCCCGGCTTCACCGCCTGGCCTTCTGTGATCGGCATGGTCACCACCCGCCCCCCGATCTCGGAGGCCAGCCGCACCTCACGGATCGCCTCCAGGGTGCTCTGGTAATCGGCGGAATCCAGCGTCAGCATCGGCCGCGGATTCACCAGTTGCACCTGGGGTGGCAGCGGCGCCGGTGGTTTGCTCTGGGCGCAGCCGGCCAGCCAGCCCACCGCCAGCAGGGCCAGGGTGGCAGGGATCGGGAAACGGGGGGCCACGCCGCGATTCAGGGTGAGCGGCACCTTAGGTGAGGCGCCCGTCATCGCCGGCTGCGGTGGCGGTGGTATTCGGGATCGGGGTTCGCGGCCCGCAGCTGCCGCACCGCCTCCAGCCCCATCCCCGCCAGCAAGCCGAAGGCCCCCAGCAGCACCGGGCTCCAGAACACGGTGTGGGGGCTCATCCGCACCGTGGTGGTGGCCACCATCGCCAGCAGGACGTGGCACACCGCTAGCAAGATCAGCCCGGCGATCAGGCCGGCCACCAGCACCCGGCCGCCGCTCATGCCTTCGCCGTGGTGAGCCGCTTCATCACCACGTAAAACACCGGCACCACAAACAGCGACAGCACGGTGGCCACCGCCAGGCCGCCGAACACCACCGTGCCCAGCGACGCCTGCCCCCGGGCGCCTGCCCCGCTGGCCAGCACCAGCGGCAGGAAACCAAACAGCGAGGAAATCGCCGTCATCAGGATCGGCCGGAAGCGGGAGCGGGCCGATTCCGCCGCCGCCTCCAGGGCCGTGGCCCCCTCCTCCATCCGCTGGTTGGCCATGTCCACGATCAAGATGCCGTTCTTCGCCGCCAGGCCGATCAGCATCACCAGCCCCACCTGGGCGTAGATGTTCAGCACCTCGCCCCGGGCCGCCAGGAACAGCAGCGCCCCCAGCATCGCTGTGGGCACCGTCATCAGGATGATCAGCGGATCGGTGTAGCTCTCGTACTGGGCCGCCAGCACCAGATAGGCCGTGAGGATGCCCAGGGCGAACACCACGATCGCCAGCGCGCCGGCCCGGATCTCCTCCCGCGAGATGCCCGTCCAGTCGATGCCCACCCCCTGGAGCGAGAGCTCCTCGAACTTGCTGCGGATGTCGCTGATCGCCTGGCCCGAACTGCGCCCCGCGGCGGGCGTTCCCTCCACCAGGATCGAGCGGAACAGGTTGAAGCGCGGGATCACCGCCGGGCCCGTCACCGGCTCGATGCGGATGAATTCCGCCAGCGACACCGGCTCGCCCGCTCCGTTCTTGGTGTAAAGCGTGCGCAGTTTGTCCGGGCTGGCGCGGAAGGCGTCGTCGGCCTGCACCAGCACCCGCCGCACCCGGCCCGCCTCAAAGGTGTCGTTCACATAGAAGGAGCCGATGTTGAAGCTGAAGGCCTGCATCGCGCTCTGGAAATCCACCCCCAGCGAGGCCATGCGATCCCGATCCACCAGGATCTGCAGCTGCGGCGCCTCCGGCGAGAACTGGGTGAACACCCGATCGAACAGGCCGCTGCCGTTGGCGTTGGCGATCAGCCGCTGGGCGCTCTCGAAAAACTGCGAATCGGCCAGCGCCCCGCCGCTGCGGTTGAGCAGCTGCAGCTCAAAGCCGCCGCCGGTGCCGTAGCCCGGAATCGCCGGCGGCTCGATCACGATGATGCGCGCCTCCTCGATCGCCGCCAGCTGGCGGTTCAGCCGCCCCACCATCGCCCCCACCGATTGCTCCGCACCCGGCCGCTCGCTCCAGTTGCGGGTGCCGAAGAAGAACAGGCCCCGGTTCGGCGCATTGCCGGCCAGGCTGGCGCCCCCGAACACCGCCGCGCTCTCGATGTCCTTCTCCTCCCGCAGGATCGCCGCCACCCGCTGGTTGATGCGGCGCATGTTCTCGAGGGAGGTGCCCTCCGGCGCCTGCACGATGCCGATCGCGTAGCCCTGGTCTTCCACCGGCACGAAGCCCGAGGCGATCGTGTTGAATGCCACCCCCGTGAGCACGATGCCGGCCAGCAAGGCGGCCATGATCAGCCCGCGGTGCGAGAGCACCCAGGCCAGCCCCCGCCCATAGCCCCGCTCCGCCCCCCCATACACCTTGTTGAAGGCGCCGAACAGCTCGGGCGTCGCCCAGCCGAACAGGCCGCCCAGCCCTGCGAACGCCAGCACCGGCAGGGGGTTCGCCACCCCCGCGAGCACCAGGCCGGCCACGGCGCCGCCCAGGGCGAAGGGCAGCCGCAGGGGCAGCCCGCTCAGCAAACTCGCCCCGAAGCCCAGCACCAATCCCGCGGCCAGCGCCCCGATCGCCCCCAGCGCACCGGATCCACCGGCGGCCAGCAGGCCATACACGAATCCCACCGCTCCGCCGGCGATGGCGTACGTGCGTCGCCCCGGCGGATCCCCCTCCAAAGCCAGCAGCAGGGCCGAGAGCATCGGCGAGAAGGTGAGGGCGTTGAAGGTGGAGATCGCGATCGCAAACAGGATCGTGGCCGCGAACTGCCGGTAGATCGTGCCGGTGGCTCCAGGGAAGAACAGCACCGGCACGAACACCGCGAACAGCACCAAGGTGGTGGCGATCACCGCGCCGAACAGTTCATCCATCGTTCCCTTCGCCGCCGCCAAAGCACCCTGGCCGGCCTGTTTTTTCGTGGCGGTGTTCTCGATGATCGTGATGGCGTCATCCACCACCAGGCCGGTGGCCAGCACCAGCCCGAACAGGGTGAGCTGGTTGAGGGTGAAGCCGAACACCAACACCCCCAGGAAGGTACCCACCAGCGCCACCGGAATCGCGATCGCCGGCACCAACGTGGCCTTCCAGTCCTGCAGGAACAGGAACAGCACCAGCACCACCAGAATCACCGCATCCCGCAGCGCCGAGCTCACCCCCGCGATCGAGGCCCGCACGAAATCGGTGTTGTCGTAGATCTTCTCCATCACCAGCCCCACCGGCATCGTGGCGGCGAATTCCTGCAGCACCGCCTCCACCCCCTGGCTGACATCCAGGGCGTTGCTGCCGCTGAGCTGATAGATCGCCATCCCCACCGAAGGAACGCCGCGCAGGTCGCTGGCCTCCACCGCGAAGCTTTCGCCCCCCAGGCTCACCCGGCCCACATCCCGCAAGCGCACCACGCCGCCATCGCGGGTGGCGCGCAGGATCAGGTTCTCAAAATCGGAGGTGCTGCGCAGCCGGCCCTGCAGCTGCACGGTGAAGGTGTACTGCTGGCCCGCCGGAGCGGGGGCGCCGCCGATCTGCCCCACCGGCACCAGCCGGTTCTGGCTGCGCAGGGCCTGCACCACATCGCTGGCGGTGAGTTTGTTGGCCGCCAGGCGGGCCGGGTCGAGCCAAAGGCGGAAAGCCAGTTGGCGATTGCCGAAATACTGCAGATCCCCCACACCGGGCACGCGCCGGATCGCATCGGTGAGGTTCTGATCCAGCAGGCCGCTGATGGTTTCGAGGCTATAGAGATTATTCGGGTCTTCGCTGGTAAAGTTATAAACAAGCAGGATCGAGTTCGAGGCCTGGTTCACGATGATCCCCGATTGCCGCACCTCCTCCGGCAGGCTCGGCTGGGCCAGCGCCACCCGGTTCTGCACATTCACCTGGTTGATGTCACCA
>JBILEP010000137.1:0-5755 GCA_044352045.1 Cyanobium sp.
ACCCTGGCCGACCTGCTGCGGCGGCCCGGCTTCCACGCCGCCGATCTGGTGGCCCATGGCCTGGCCGACCCCGACCTGCCGGCGGCGGTGCGCGAGGGGGCCGAGATCGACATCAAGTACAGCGGCTATCTGGCCCGTCAGCACCAGCAGATCGCGCAGGTGCAACGGTCGCAGCTGCGGCCGATCCCGGAGGGGGTGGCCTGGGAGGGGATCCCCACCCTCTCCGCCGAGGCGCGGGAGAAGCTGGCGGTGGTGCAGCCCCGCACCCTCGGCCAGGCCGCCCGCGTCCCTGGCGTCAGCCCCGCCGACGTGACGGCGCTACTGCTGTGGCTGGAGCTGGAGCGACGGCGGCAGCCATAGGGATTTGCCCACAGAGTGGCTGCCAGATGCGCCTGCCGCCATCAACATGAACGCAGAAGACGCCCTGGGCCACTCCCACAATGCTCGCTAATTTTCTTCAAAGTTTCGGCAATTATTTGCTTGGGCTCGCGGGTGTCCCCACCCGCTCTCCTGTCGAAATCGCCGCTGATGAAGCTGAGTTGCAGGCAACCTTTGGCGACGGGAAGGCTGTGCAGATGGTGCCTGTGAAAAACTTCCTGCACTATCTCTGAACGCCACAATTCGATCAGCGCTGGATCACCCCCAGGCCGCCCAGCACCCCCGCCGCCGCCATCAACCAGAGCGGTGACCAGCGCGTGCGCAGCATCAGGGAGCACACCACAGCAGAAACCAACAACCCGGCAAGGTTGTGATCGGCGGTGCGCACGATCTTCACCCCCACCGCGAACAGAATTCCCAGGGTCACCGGCCCCAGGCCCCGCTCAAAGGCGATCCGCCAGGGGGAGTGCTCCAGCCGCTTCCAGCTCAGGCAGGCCGCCACCATCAGCAGGGTGGAGGGCAGCAGGATCGCCGCCTCGGCGCCGTAGGCCGTAAGCAGGGCCCAGAAGGGGCCGTGCGGCCAGCCGGCGGCGAGCCCCAGCAGCCCCACGATCATCGAGCTGGGACCCGGCGCCGCCTCCGCCAGGGCGTAAAGATCGGCGAACTGGCTGTCGCTCAGCCAGCAGTAGGTGTCCACCGCCAGGTGGTGGTACTCCGCCAGCAGGGTGTTGCCACCGCCCAGGGAAAACAGGGAGAGCGACAGAAACTGGCCCAACACCTGCAGGAGGGTGCCCAGGTCGCTGAGGGGGGTGGGGTGGCAGGCGGCCGTCGCCAACAGCGGCGTCATGGCCGGGTGGGCCGCTCGGGCTGGCGGGGCCAGTACCAGGCCATCGCCAGCGGCGCGCTGACCAGGATCACCGGGATCAGGCGCAGCTTGGCCCAGGTGAGCGCCAGGAACACCCCGCCGGCCAGCAGCAGGGCAAAAGGGTCGCGGCGGTAGTCGCCGAGGATGCGGAAGCCCATCGACAGGGCCATGCCCGCCGCCGCCGCCACCACGCCGGCCAGCACCCGATCCACCGCCGGCAGCTCATGGAGGGCGAAGTAGGCCACCCCCAGGGCCATCAATAGACTGAAGGGGAGCAGGAGCATGCCCGCCAGGGCCGCCAGGGCGCCGGGCAGGCCGCGGAAACCGGCGCCGATGTAGACGGCCAGGTTGATCTGGTTCGGGCCCGGCAGCAGGCGGGCCACGGTGAGACCGGTGAGGAACTGGGGATCGCTGAGCCAGCGGCGCTGCTCCACCACGATCCGCTGGCTCCAGGCCGAGAGGCCGCCCCCGAAGGAGGAGAGGGCCACCTGCAGCATCCCCGCGAACAGCTGCCGCAGCCCGGGCGGCGGCGCCAGCGTCGGGACGGGCTCAGTCATGGACGAAGTGGGGATCGGGCGGCAGTTCGCCGGCCTCGTGCAGGCCGGGTTCGAGCGGATCGGGGGCGTTGTAGGGCTCAGCGGCATCCCAATCGGCCTGGAAGCTGGCGCGCAGGCGCTCCACCACGGCGGGCGCATCCGACTCGATGCCCAGCTCGCGCCGCAGGTCGAAGGCGCTGCGATCGAGGTTCATCGAGCCGGTCTGGGCGTAGCAACCATCGGCGAGCAGCAGCTTGGCGTGCAGCTTCGGCCGTTTCTGACGACGCACCTTCACCCCGAAGCGGCTCATGATCCGCAGCGAGGCGAAGGTGTCATAGATGTCCCAGTCGGAGATGCCGTGCTTGCCCCCGCAGAGGAAGCGCACCTTCACGCCACGCTCGCGGGCGGCGACGATGCGGTCGAGCATCACGGCGTCCACCACCTTGGGGTGCTGGATCCAGAGGCTGTGCTGGGCGAAATCGATGATGCGGGCCAGCTGGCCACGGCTGTGCAGGTTGCTCCACACCAGGCCGATGTTCAGGTCGGGCTGGAAGGCCACCCGGTTCCAGTCGGCCTCGAAGCCGGCGATCACCTGCTCCACCACCGCGGGAGCATGGGTGACGACCCCGTAGTCGCGGGTTTCGGTGAAGTATTTGTCGCTGAGGTTGAACGTGGCGATCAGGGCGGTGTGGTGATCCACCACCAACGACTTCTCATGGGTGACGGGGAAGGCCTCGCTGGTCCAGGCCACCTCCATGCCCCATTCGCCGAGCCGGGCGTAGGCCTCATCGTTCCAGCGATCGCCGCCGGAGGTGTGGGGGTTGAGCATCACCCGCACCCGCACCCCGCGCTGGTGGGCACGCCGCAGCGCCTGCTCGATGGGTTCCGATTGCAGCTTGAACTGCTTGAGCCGCAGGCTCTCTTGGGCCTCGTCGATCAGGGCCACCACCGCCTCGGCGCCGTCGTCGGGCATCACCAGCAGGCGCTGGTGGGGATGGCTCAGCTCCTGCGGGGGGGGCGGGGCTCCTGGCGATTCAGCCATGCCTGGGCGTTCGGTCGTTCCGTTGTAGCTCCATTCCGCCAACCCTGGTGAAGCCAGGGGAATGCCGGTACGGTGGCCCAGCCAGGTCGCCAGGCTGCACCGGTGAGCGAGTCGCCCCGCCCTCCCCGTCGCGCCCTGCGGGGCATCCCCAGCTCGCGCGCCTACTGGGAACTGAAGGCCGAGCAGATGATGAACCGGATCTTCGATCCGGAGGCCACCGTCGACCTGCCGGTGGAGGAGGCGCCGCCGCTCCCCCGCCACCTGCTGCCCGCCGCGACGGTCCGCACGGAATCCACCGCCGCGCCCAAGCCGCCGCGGCGCCCCTCCACCACCCTGCTGCTCTTCTCCCTGCTGGCGGGGGTGTCGATGGTGAGCGCCGTCAGCACAGTGCTGTACCTCACCTCCTGGAACCAAGCGCAGCAGAGCCTGCGCCAGGAGCGCAACCTGCTGCTGGTGGAGCGGCTGCGCAGCCTCGGCCCCGCCAACCCGGCCCCGGCACCGGCCGCCCCCCAGCTGCCAGCCCCGGCGACCGTGGCCGGCCCGGCCGACGACCTGCCGCCGCCGCCCCAGGAGCCCTGGATCGAAGAGCTCTCCCAACTGCCGGAGCCGGAGCGTTCCGCCGCGCCGGTGTTGCGGGTGCCCCTCAGTCCGCGCCTGGGGGCGGCGGCGCCTCCGGCCGGCACCGGCGCCCGCCCGCTCCCGGTCGTCCCTGCCACCGCCACGCCGGCCCCGCGCGCCGCCGCGCCGACCCCGGTGCTGGTGGGGGTGGTGGCGGCGGCTGGTCGGGCGGGATCGGCGATCTTCCAGGTAGGGGCGGTCACCACCAGCGTCGGCGTCGGCGAGGCGATCGGCACCAGCGGCTGGAGGCTGCGGTCCGCCGCCAGCGACACCGCCGAGATCGAGCGGGACGGGGAGGTGCGCCGGGTGTCGATCAGCACCGGCGGCTAGCGCGTCACCCCCAGCAGGCTCCCTAGGCTCGGCTCCATCTGGTCCGGAGCCGCTGATGCTCGCCGCCCCGTCGCGGTTGCTCCCCTCCCCCCACTCCCTCTGGCAGGCCCCCCTGGCGGATGTGCTGGAGGCCCGGGCGGGGCGGGAACTCAGCGGCGCCTGGAAGCTGATGCTGCTCGGCGATGGCAGCCCCACCCGGCACCTGCAGCTGCTCACGGGCGATCCGGTGGAGGTGGAGTTGATCGCCATGGCGCCGGAAACGGGCGTGGATCCGGCGGCGCCAGCCCAGGTGGCCGAGCTGGAGGAGCCGCTGCTGCGCCGTCAGGTGTGGCTCAACTGCGGCGGCCGCAGCCTCGGCTGGGCGGAGAGCTGGTGGAATCAGGCCCAGGCGGAGGCCCACCTGCAGGACCGTTCGCAGCCGATCTGGCGCAGCCTGACGGCCGGGCGAGCGGAGCTGTTCCGGGAGGTGGATGGCCTGGGCCAGGTGCAGGCGGCCTGGCTGGAGGAGCGCTTCGGTGCCACCGGCCCCTTCTGGAGCCGCCACTACCGCTTTTTCCGCCAGGGCAAGGAACTGACGGTGATCCGGGAGGTGTTTTCTCCGGCCCTGGCGGAGTGGCTGGGGCCAACCCCGAGCGGCGAAGGGTTTCTGGCAACGCTTCACGATGACCGCAACTCATCACAGTGAGGGCTTGACCGATTGACGCCCTGGCTAGTGCAGCCAGCATTCAGGCACTTGCGATGCCGCCATGGCCGCCTCCATCCGTCCCCCCCACCGTCGTTCGGCCGCCGCGCTGGGCAGCAGCGGCGACCCGCCCCCCCGCCAGGGTCCAGACCTGGTGACCCTCTGGGCCGATCTGCTGAGCGCCCTGCAGCAGGGCTCACCGGGGATCGCCACCTCGGCCGAGGAGATGGCCGGCGACCTGCCGCGCGAGCTGGTGGTGCCGGTGAACCGGGAACTGCGCCAGCGGGGCTGCAGCTTCCAGGTGTCCCTGCTCAAGCGGGACACCACGCCCGGGCCCGCCTGCTCCCTGAACCGGGCCGCCGCTGATCCCCTCCTGCGCGACTGAGCGAGACACCAGCCCCGCCGCCCTCAGGGCCGCCGCCGGGTGGAGCGGGGCAGGGGTCGGCCGGGTTGGGCCGGCGGGGCCGCCGCGGGGGTTTCCCGGGGCGGAGTCGCCGCGGCGGGCCGCTGCCAGCGGGGCACGTTGAAGCTGTCCTCGTCGGGCCAGTCGTCAGCGGCGGCGGGACCGGGGGCTGGCGGCGCCGGCGCTGGCGGTGCGGTGCGGCGCGAGATGGCCTCCAGGCCGCGCCGGCGGCTCGCCACGGGGGGGCTCTCCTGCCAGGGCTCGCGCCAGTCGTCGCCGTCATCGAGCAACCAGTCCACCCGGTCTTCCAACCAGCGGCCGAGGCCACCGGGGCGGGCCGGCGGACGGGAGCCGGGGCGGGCGCCCGCCACCCCGTCCACCAGCTGCCGACCGGCGCTCACCCAGCGGTCGAGGCGCTGCTCCAGCGGCACGCCGCCGCGCTCAGCCCGTGGATCCCGTGGATCGCTGTCGCTGCCGTATCTCTCCATGGCTTCAAGGTAGCGAGCGCCCCACCCCTCAGCGGCGCGGCAGGGTGTGGCGGCCGGCCAGCCAGCGCTCGCGCCCCAGCCCCAGCAGGGCGATGGTGAGGCCACCCCACTCCAGGCTCCAGAGGAAGGTGAGCAACACAGGCGGCGGGGCGATGGGCCGAACCTAAGCCGCGTTCGGCTCAAACACCAGCAAGCAACTGGCATGCCAGCGGCCGCCATGGTGGCGCTCGCAGCAGGAGCGGCAGGCCAGGTTGCTGCGCCGCCGCCGGTAGGGGGCGGTGACGCCGCAGCGGGGGCAGCGGGCGAGCCAGCGGGCCGCCTCCACCGGCACCGGGTAGCGGTGGCGCAGGGTCACCTCGAAGTCGGCCTGGGCGGCGTTGATCGCGGCCATGCGAGAGCGGAAGTGGGGGCCG
>JBILEP010000138.1:0-5727 GCA_044352045.1 Cyanobium sp.
CCAGCAGCGGCGGCACCGCCCCAGCCCCCTCCGCCAGCAGCCAGTCCTCGGGCGTTTCCACCTGGGGGGCCACCGCCTGGGTCCAGGCCAGGTGCAGGAGCGAGGCCTGCTCCGGCTCGAAGCCGCCGCTGCCGCCCACCCGCGTGTGCCACTCCACCAGGAAGCGGGCCAGGGGCGCGCAGCGGCGCCGCTCCAGCCAGGCCGCCACGGTCTCGCCATCGAGTTCCCGCGCCCCTGGGGTGCGCCAGGGCTGCAGCGGATCCACCAGGGCGGCCAGCGCAAGCAGCTGGCGATGCAGATCCAGCGCCGCCTCCACCTCCCCACGCGGCAACTCCAGCGCGTCGGGGGCAAAGAACAGCAGGCTGCGGCGAAACTCCGGCGCCAACGGTGCCAACTGGTGCCGCCCCTGCCAGAGCAGGGCGCTGCGGCCTTCGCTGTAAGTGGGAAAGCGGTGCAGGCCAAGCTGGTCACAGAGGGCCGCGAACAACCGGTGGGTGGTGCCCCCCCATTGGCCGCCGAGCTCCAGCCGGGCTCCGCCGATGGTGGGGCTGGACACCATGCGGCCGCCGACCCGGTCCCGGGCCTCCAGCACGGTGACAGTGCGGCCACGACGGCGGAGCTCCCGGGCGGCCACCAGCCCCGAGAGACCGGCGCCCACCACCACCACGTCGACCGGCGGCTCGCTCATGGCCGCTCGGTGCGGCGGGTCTCCCGTTGCATCCAGCTGATCCAGTCGGCGGAGATGCCCTTGGGACAGACGGCCTCGCACTCCAGGTGGCTGCTGCAGCCGCCGAAGCCTTCGGCGTCCATCCGTTGCCGCATCGCCCGCACCCGGGCGCTGCGCTCCGGCTGGCCCTGGGGCAACTGGGCGAGGTGGGCCAACTTGGCGGCGCTGAACAGGCTGGCGGAGGCGTTCGGGCAGCTGGCCACGCAGGCGCCGCAGCCGATGCAGGTGGCGGTGTCGAAGGCGCTGGCCGCCCGCTCGCGGCCCACCAGGATGGCGTTGGCCTCCGGAGCGCTGCCGGTGTTCAGCGAGCAGTAGCCGCCGGCCTCAATGATCCGGTCCAGGGCGGAGCGGTCCACCGCCAGGTCCTGCAGAGGCGGGAAGGCCCGGGCGCGGAAGGGCTCGAGCGTGAGGGTGGCGCCATCGGCGAACTCGCGCAGATAGAGCTGGCAGACCGTGGTGAGGGCCCGCGGTCCATGGGCCTGGCCATTCACCAGAAAACCGCAAGACCCGCAGATGCCCTCGCGGCAGTCGTGCTCAAAGCCCACCGGCCGCTGGCCCTGGGTGATCAAGCGTTCATTGAGCCCATCGAGGGCTTCCAGCAGCGACAGGTCGGAGGACACCCCCTCCAGTCGGTGAACCTCAAAGCCGCCGCCCTCGCGGGGACCGGCCTGGCGCCAGATGCGCAGGGTGAGGGAGAGGCTGCGGCTCATCGGTAGCTGCGCTCGCTGGGGGAGATCGCGGTGTAGGTGAGCGGCTCGATGTGCCGGCGCGGCGCACTCCCAGCCCCATGCTCCCAGGCGGCGATGTGGGCGAAGCGCTCGTCGTCGCGGCGGGCCTCCCCCTGCTCGGTCTGATGTTCCTCGCGGAAGTGGGCGCCACAGGATTCCTGCCGCGCCAAGGCATCCCGCAGCATCAGCTCCGCCAGGGCCAGGAAGTCCTCCAGGCGCAGCGCCTTCTCCAGCTCCCCATCGATCGGCGTGCCGGGATCGGGGAGGGCCAGATCGGCGCGAAAGGCCACGGTCAGCGCCTCCAGGTCCCGCAGGGCCCGCTCCAGGCCGGGGCCGCTGCGGCTGATGCCGCAGCTGGCGATCATCAGGGCGCCGAGGTCGCGATGGAAGGCATCCACCGGGCGGCGGCCAGCGATCGACCGCAGGGCGGCGATGCGAGCCGCCACAGCCTGCAGCGCCTGCCGGCAGGCGGGGTGATCAGCCGGGATCTCGCTGTGGGCCGCTCCCGCCAACCAGGCGGTGACCGTGGCCGGAGCGATGAAATAGCCATCGGCCAGACCCTGCATCAGGGCGCTGGCGCCGAGGCGGTTGGCGCCGTGCTCCGAAAAGTTGGCCTCCCCGAGCACGAACAACCCCGGCACGGTGCTCATCAGCTGGTAATCGACCCACAGCCCCCCCATCGTGTAGTGCGGGGCGGGGTAGATGCGAAACGGGGTGAGGCGCGGGTCATCGCCGGTGATCCGCTCATACATCTCCAGCAGGTTGCCGTAGCGGGCCTCGATCGCCGCCAGTCCCTCCCGACCGATCGCCTCGGCCAGGTCGAGGTAAACGGAACGGCCGCCCGGTCCGACGCCGTGGCCCGCCAGGCAGAGCTCCCGGGCGCGGCGGGAGGCCACATCGCGGGGCGCCATGTTGCCGTAGGCGGGGTACAGGCGCTCCAGGAAGTAGTCGCGCTCCGTGTCCGGAATCGCCGCCGGCGGTCGGTCGTCGCCGGGGCGGAGCGGCACCCAGAGGCGGCCGTCGTTGCGCAGGCTCTCGCTCATCAAGGTGAGCTTGCTCTGGCCGGGATCGCCGCTGGGGATGCAGGTGGGATGGATCTGGGTGAAGCAGGGATTGGCGAAGAAGGCGCCGCGGCGGTGGGCGGCGAGGATCGCGCTGGCGTTCGACTTCACCGCGTTGGTGGAGAGGAAATAAACGTTCGAATAGCCGCCGCTGGCCAGCAGCACCGCATGGGCGGTGAGCGCCTCGAGGGCGCCGCTCAGCTGGTGGCGGCACACCACGCCGCGGGCCACCCCGTCGACGGTGATCAGATCGAGCACATCGCGGCGGCTCAGCAGCTCGACGCGGCCGGCCGCCACCTGGCGCATCAGGGCCTGGTAGGCGCCGTAGAGCAGCTGCTGGCCGGTCTGGCCGCGGGCATAGAAGGTGCGGCTCACCTGGGCGCCGCCGAAACTGCGGGTGGCGAGGGTGCCGCCGTATTCGCGCGCGAAGGGAACCCCCTGGGCGACGCAGTGGTCGATGATCGCGCCGCTGATCTCGGCGAGGCGGTGGCAGCCGGCTTCCCGGGCCCGGAAGTCGCCGCCCTTCACCGTGTCGCGGAACAGGCGCTGGATGCTGTCGCCGTCGTTGGCGTAGTTCTTGGCGGCGTTGATGCCCCCCTGGGCCGCCACCGAATGGGCGCGCCTCGGGCTGTCGTGATAAGTGAGCAGCCGCACCTGGTAGCCCTGCTCCGCCAGGGTGGCGGCGGCGGAAGCCCCAGCCAGGCCGCTGCCCACCACCAGCACCCGCAGACGCCGTTTGTTCTGGGGACTGATCAGCGGCAGCTCCGCCCGGCAGCGCTGCCAGGCGGTCTCCACCGGGCCGGAGGGCAGGCGCGGATCAAGGGCCATCAGAGCCCCCCCCGCAGGGCGAGGGCCAGGGGCAGCAGGCTGAATCCAGCCCCGACGGCCAGGGCGAGCCAACGCCCGGCGGCGCGGATGGGTGCCGCGTTGGCTGGCTCCAGCAGGCCGAGGCTGCGGTGGGCGCTCTCCACCCCATGCAGCAGGTGCAGCCCCACCGCGAGGCCGGCGGCCCCGTAGAGCGCCAGCGCGACGGGGGAGGCGAGCGCCGCCAGGGTGGCCGCCAGCTCCGCGCCAGGGGCGGGACGATGCAGGCGCAACTGGGCCAGGTGCACCGCCAGGAAGAGGAGCAGCAGGCCGCCGCTCCAGGGCAGCCATCGCCCCGAGCGGGACACCAGCGCTTCGATCGCGCCGGGACGCCGGCTCACGCGGGCGCCGGGCACGGGTCCGCGGGCGGCGGCGTGGCGCCAGGCCCGCACCAGGCTCAGCGATGGATGGAGCAGCAGGGCCGCCGCCAGGGCCAGCTCCAGGGCGGGCAGCCAGACCTGGCGGTGCAGCGCCGCCGCCCACCCCTCGAAAGCCCCGGGGGAGAGCAACGCCAGCGACACCCCCAGCAGGTGCATCACCAGAAACAGCACCAGCAGCAGGCCGCTGACAGCGATCACAAGGGTGGAATCGCAACGGAGAAGAACCTTTTGACAATGGCACCCGGGTGTGCGGCTGACAACGCCGCCCCACGCGGGCCCGGGCAGGGGAGGGGTTGGCCGGCTCCCTCCATAGGGTGTGGCCTGTCCCGGTCTCCGGCCGTGCGTCTGTCGCGCCCCTCCACCTATCTCTGCGTCTTCCTCACGCTGCTGAACGACCGGCTGGGGGAAAGCATCGTCTTTCCGCTGTTGCCCTTTCTGCTGGCCGACCTCAGCCGCGACGCCCGCACCCTCGGCCTGCTCACCGGCGCCTACGCCATCGCCCAGTTCAGCTTCACGCCCCTGATCGGCGCCCTCAGCGACCGCTACGGGCGGCGGCCGGTGATCGCCCTCTGCGTGGCCGGCTCGGTGCTGGGGCTCGGACTGTTCGCTGTGACGATCAGCGTCCCCTGGGGGGTGCGCTTCCCGGCGGCGAACGCCGCTGGCTTACCCCTGGCGCTGCTGTTCGTGGCGCGGATCATCGATGGCGTCAGCGGCGGCACCGCCGCCACCGCCACCGCGGTGCTGGCGGACATCACGCCAGCGGCGACCCGGGCCCGGGCCTTCGGCCTGGTGGGGGTGGCCTTCGGCCTCGGCTTCGTGCTGGGCCCCTTCCTCGGCGGCGCCCTGGCGGAGCGGGCCCTGAACCTGCCGCTCCTGGTGGCGGTATCTGTGGCACTGGTGAATCTGCTGCTGGTTCTGACCCTGCTGCCGGAGACCCATCCCGCCGATGCCCGCCTGGCGATGCCCCCCAAGCGGGAGCTCCAGCCCTTCCACCCCCTGGGGCGGGTGTTCACCAACCCGCGCATCCGCCGACTGGCGATGGCCTTTTTCCTGTTCTTCCTCGCCTTCAGCGCCTTCACCGGGGTGTTGGTGCTGTTTCTGAAACGGAGCTTCGGCTGGGGCCCGGGCCTCACCTCCACGGCGTTTCTGGTGGTGGGGGTGGTGGCGATGGTGGTGCAGGGGGGACTGATCGGTCCGCTGGTGAAGCGCTTCGGCGAATGGCGGCTGACGCTGGCGGGGATCGGCTTTGTGATCAGCGGCTGCCTGCTGATCCCCCTCGCCAGGCCCGACGCCGCCCAGCCCCAGGTGTTCAGCGCCGTGGCCCTGCTCGCCGTCGGCAGCGGCCTGGTCACCCCCTGCCTGCGCAGCCAGGTATCGCGCCGGCTGGACGACGGGGGCCAGGGCGCGGCCCTGGGCAGCCTTCAGGGCCTCCAGAGCCTGGGCAGCTTCCTGGGGCCGCCCCTGGCGGGACTGGCCTACGAGGGGCTGGGCCAGCGCAGCCCTTTCTGGCTGGCGATCCTGCTGTTGGTGGGCGTGCTGCTGTTGGTGGGCGGGGGAGGAGAGCGGATGTCGCCTGGGCAACAGGGCTGAATTGCTACGTTCGGCTCAACGGGTGCCTCCCTTCCCCGGTGGGGGAGCCGGGTCGGATTCCAGTAACCACAGGACGCAGGATCGATGAGTAGCGCCACCCAGACGGCCGGCGCCCCCGGCTCCGCCCCTGCCGCCGGGGGGGGATCCGGCGAGGCGCGGGCACAGCTGGGGCCGGATCTTTACATCAACCGCGAGCTCAGCTGGCTGGCGTTCAACCATCGCGTGCTGGCCCAGGCCCTGAACGAGTACACCCCCCTGCTGGAGCAGGCGAAGTTCAGCGCCATCTTCAGCAACAACCTCGATGAGTTCTTCATGGTGCGGGTGGCCTCGCTGAAGTCGCAGCTGGAGGCCGGGATCGCCACCCGCAGCGACGACGG
>JBILEP010000139.1:0-5717 GCA_044352045.1 Cyanobium sp.
AGCGTCTCGCTGCTCGTGGGCACCAGTTGGCCGGGACGGCGCACGGCACTGATGTGGTGCTGCTCCAGGACAGCGGCTGATTCCTGCAGGCGATGCTGCAGCGCCTTGGTGGATTCCAGATCGGTGAAGCTGCTCGCCCAGCGGCCCTGCCAGTGGAGGGTGAGGGCGCTCAGACCGAGCATCGAGACCCCAAGGCCCACCAGGGTGCCCGTGGCCAGGCGATGCAGTCCGGCTAACCAGGGGGCCTGGCGCTCGATCGGCCGGGCGGCAAAAGAGCCCTGCAGCAGGCGCATGGCCTCGCCGCGGGCCTCCCGACGGCGGAGGGAACGGGACACACCGGCACGGCGCGTGGCAGGGGCGGGTCGGGAGGTGTCCGCGTGGAAGGTGGCGACCAAGGGACCGGAGACGTTCTGCGCAAGTGAACCACCCATCGGTGGCGGCAGCAAGCGGCAAGGTCGGCCAATGGGACACCACCGGTGCCGCCACGCCATCAGTCCGCGAGCAGCACCAGGTTGAGAAAGGTGAGGCCGTTCCAGAGGGCATGCATCAGCACACAAGGCAGCAGCCGACCGCTCTGCCAGCGGAGCCAGCCCAGGCCGAGAGCCAGAACGAACAGTGGCACGAGCTCCCCCAGGCTCAGATGGGCGACCGCAAACACCGCGGCGCTCAGCAGCACGGCCCGCGTGCCCCCCAGCTGTCGCCCCAACACCGGCAGGAGCACGCCGCGGAAGAGGGTTTCCTCGAACAGCGGCGCCAGCACGGTCGCCGTGAGACCGAAGCAGCCCAGGGCAAGCGGATCGGCACTGGTGAGCACCATGTCTAGGAGGGGATTGCTTCCCCCCGGGTCCCCCAGGATCCGCTCCACCAGCCAGCTGCTCAGGGCCACCAGCGGCAGCGCCATCAGCACCGCCGCCAGCGCCTGGCCGAAGGCCGTCGCCAGCGGCCGCGGCTGCCACTGCAGCCAGCCCCCCTCTGGAGGGGCGGCGTCGCTGGGCAGCATCCAGGCCAGGATCAGCAGCGGCGCGGCCATCAGCCCGAGATAGAGCACGAGCACCTGCAGCCCCTGGGCCAGGGCCGGCGCCAGCTCCAGCTTCTCCAGGGAGGGCCCAATCAGCAGCCAGGCGACTTCGGGGATCACTTTCCCCAGAACCATGAATCCCCCGGCGATCAGGAGGGTGACATCCACCAGGGAGAGGGGCGGCCCCCGCAGCGGCGGCGGCGGTGGGGCGCGACCACTCAGCTGCAGCCAGATGCGGCGCAGCAGCAGCAGCACCCCAGCCCCGACGAGCAGCACCGGCAACACGCTCACCCCCAGCAGGACGCCGACAAAGCGGCCCGATTCGAGGGCCGCCGGGCAGGCGCTCTCGGGACCGCCCAGCTGCTCGCAGCTCAGCTGGCGCAACAGCGGCGAGGCCCCCCAGGGCTCAAGCAGCAGGCGCTGCTCCTCGGGGGGGTAGCGGCGTCCCTCCAGGAGGGCCTGGAGCAGGGGGCGGCGCGGCGCGTCCACCCTTTCCACCAGATCCGCCAGCTCCCGCTCCGCCGCGGCGGCGTTGTCCGCGGCGGCGTTGTCCGCGGCGGAGCGGGAGCTGGCGGCGGGATCGCCCCGGCGTAGCAGGGCGAGCTTGAGACGCTGCGCCGCCGGCGCCGGCAGCTCCGAGGCCTCCATCTGGCGCTGCAGCTCCTTGGCCATCTCGGCGCGGGGATCCTCACCGATCAGGGCCGACCGCAAGTCCGGCGGCAGCACATCCGCGGCCAGGGTCGCCAGTTCCAGCTGGCGCAGGCTGAGGGAATCGACGACGGAAGGTCGCTGCAGACTGTCCAGAAGCCCGCTGATCCAGAGCAAGGCGCTAATCAGCAGCGTGAGCAGAGCCAGGAACTTCTTCCAGGGGGGGGGCTGCTGGGGATTGCGGCCGGAAACCTCCAAGGGGCGCCATCAGGGAGCCACGATTCTGTCGTTCCGCCGCCTGTGGCCAGGGGAAGCCACCCGGGGGCGCTCCAATAAGATTTGCTGGCCCATGGCGCAAGGCCTGTGCCCCTCCGCATCGTCCTGGTCCGCCACGGTCTGAGCAGCTTCAACCTGGAGCGCCGCATCCAGGGCCGGGACGACCTCTCCTCGCTCACCGAGGAAGGAGTGGAGCAAGCCCGGCAAGCCGGCGAAGCCCTGGCCGGCCTTCCCTTCGCCGCGGTGTACAGCTCCCCCCTGCGCCGGGCCCGCCACACCGCCGAAGCCCTGCTGGAGCGCCAGGGGAAGGGGTTGGCCGCCGTGTTCGACGACGACCTGCTGGAGATCGATCTGGCCCCCTGGACGGGCCTGCGGGTGGACGAGCTGCGGGATCGGGATCCGCAGGGGGAGAGGCTCTGGCGCCACGCCCCCGAGCAGCTGGAGCTGCAGCGGCCCGATGGCAACCCCTACCGGCCGGTGCCCGAGCTGATGGAGCAGGCCGGCCGCTTCCTCGCCGGCCTGCTGGAGCGTCACGCCACGCACCTCGATCCGGCCGCCCCCTCCGGCACCGTTCTGGTGGTGGCCCACAACGCCATCCTGCGCTGTCTGGTGCTGCGGATGCTGGGCCTGCCCGCCGCCGCCTTCCGGCGACTGCGGCTCGACAACGCCTCGATCTCGGTGCTCAACGTCAGCCGTCGCGGCGATGGCCCGCTGGAGGTGCAGATCGAATCCCTGAACACCATCGCCCACCTCGGCCGGGCCCTGCCGCCGTCCGGCCCCGGTCCGCGCCTGCTGCTGGTCCGCCACGGTGAGACCAACTGGAACCAGGAGGGCCGCTTCCAGGGCCAGATCGACATCCCCCTCAACGACAACGGCCTGGCCCAGGCGGAGGCGGCGCGCCGCTTCCTGGCTGATGTGCCGATCCAGCGGGCCTGGTCGAGCGTGATGGCCCGGCCGCGCCGCACCGCCGAGGTGATCCTGGAGTCCCATCCCGAGATCGAACTGGCGCTCAGCGAGGGCCTGGTGGAGATCGGCCATGGCCTCTGGGAGGGGCGACTGGAGCGGGAGATCGCCGCCGACTGGCCCGAGCTGCTGGCCGACTGGAAAGTGGCCCCCCACACCGTGCAGATGCCGGAGGGGGAGACGATCCACGAGGTCTGGGGGCGGGCGCTCAGCTCCTGGGAGGCGATCGCCCACAGCCTGGAAGATGGCCAGACCGGCCTGGTGGTCGCCCACGACGCCGTCAACAAGACCATCCTCTGCGCCCTGCTCGGCCTGGGCCCGGCAGACATCTGGGCGGTCAAGCAGGGCAACGGCGGCGTCACGGTGGTGGATTATCCCCATGGCCCTGGGGGCGGCCCGGTGGTGGCCTGCCTGAATCTCACCCACCACCTTGGCGGGGTGCTCGACCAGACCGCCGCCGGGGCCCTCTAAGCGATGGCCAGCCTCCAGGGCCGACCCTCACCGCGTCCCCTGCGGCTGCGGGGTCTCACCCTGCTGGAGGGCCCCGACCGGCCGCCCCGGCTCGCCGATGTGCTGGTGGATGCCGAGGGGGGAGCCCTGCTCCACCTGTCCCCGTCGGCGGCCGAGGGCGGGGCGGCGCTGGAGATCGACGCCAGCGGCTGCTGGCTTGGCCCGCCGCTGGTGGATCCCCACAGCGTGCTCGAGGAACCGGTTCTGGGGCGGGCTGAAACCCTCACCAGCCTGGCGGCGGCGGCCGTGGCCGGTGGCTTCGGCACCGTCGCCCTGCTTCCCTGGGCCCAGGGGTGGCGAGATCGGCCCGATCGGCTCACGCTGCGCTGGCCCAATCCCCTGCATCTGGCCCTCTGGGGCAGCTTCAGCCGGGAGGGCGCCGACGACGAGCTGGCCCCCCACGGCGATCAGTTGGCCGCCGGCGCAGTGGGGCTGGCCAGCGGCGACAGCATGCCACCCCTATCCCTGCTGGAGCGCGGCCTCCGCCTCGCCGAGATGGGGAGCGCCCCGGTGCTGGTGGCCCCCCGCGACCGCTCCCTGGCCAGCCGCGGTTTTGTGCGCGAGCGGGTGGAGACGCTGCGGGTGGGCTGGCCGCCGGACCCGGTCCTGAGTGAAACGCTGCCGCTCCAGACCCTGCTCACCCTGGCGGCCAGCGCCGCCGGGGTGAACCTGCGCCTGATGAACCTCTCCACCGCCGAGGGGGTGGCGCTGCTGCGAACCTGCCCCCAGCCGCCGCCGGCCAGCGTGTGCTGGTGGCACCTGCTGGCCGACAGCGGCCGGCTCGACCCCGCCGATGAGGGCTGGCGGCTGGTGCCCTCACTGGGGGGACCGACCGACCGGGAGGCCCTGATCGACGCCCTGGCCGAAGGGCTGATCCCCGCCGTGGCGATCCACCACCAGCCCCTGGACGCGGAGGAGCGGCTGTTGCCCCTCGATCAACGCCGCCCCGGGGTGGCGGGCCATGGCCTGGCCCTGGGCCTGCTGTGGCAGGAGCTGGTGGGACGCCGAGGCTGGCAGGGGCAGCGGCTCTGGGAGCGCCTCTGCTGGGGACCGGCGGCGTTTCTGGGCCTTGAGCCGGAAAGCCTGGCGGTGGGCAGCCACCGCTGGATCCTGTTTGATCCCAGCGCCGAGCTCAGCTGGAGGGGCCCCTCCCTGGCCGCCAACCAACCCTGGCCAGCGGGGCCCCTGTCCGGCAGGGTGATCGCCAGCGGCCTCAGCGCCCCGGCGGAATGGTCGTTCCCAGACCTCCCACAGCGCTGAAAGGATAGAAGCGCCAGAAGGCTCGACCGATGATCTCGGAATCGGGCAGGAAGGGCCCGCCGGGCCAGAAGCGACCGTCCCAGCTGTTGGCCCGGTTGTCGCCGAGCACCAGCACATGGCCGCTCGGCACCGTCACATCCAGGGTGCGGCAGGGGCCCATCCCCTGGTGGTCGACGGGGCAGACATTGCGCACGTAGGGCTCGACCAGGGGGGCGCCGTTGATGCGTACCCGGCCGCGGGGGTCGACGGCCACCCGCTCCCCCGGCAGGCCCACCACCCGCTTGATGTAGGCATCGCAGGCAGGGTTCTGCACGCTGGGGAGGGAGCCGATGAAGGGCAGGTTGACCAGCAGGCAGCCCAGCGGGCCCACCCGGTTCTGGGCGACCAGGGTGGGATCGAAATGGTGCGGCGCGTGGAACACCACGATCTCGCCCCGCTGGGGCGGCCGGTTGCGGTAAGTGAGCTTTTCCACCAGCAGCCGGTCCTGGATCTGCAGGCCGGGGAGCATCGAGCCGGAGGGGATGTAGCGAGCCTCCAGCAGGAACTGGCGGATGGCCAGCGCCGCCGCCAGGGTGAGCAGCACGCTGCGCCAGAACACCCAGGGGCTTTCCTCCGCGGGCTGCCCGGAGCGGGTGTGGGGTTCCGGGGATGTCAAGGCAGTCGCGCGGCAGCGGGATCAAACGCCAGGCAGATTAGGCAGGCGTCCGCCCCGGGGTCCGATGACTCGTCCGCGCTGGCACGAGGCCCTGCCCCGGCCGGCGAGCCGGATCGGCCGCCATTGGGACCGATTCGTGGCGCTGTGGGCGGCGCTCAACCTGATCTGGGTGGGCTTCGATCTCACCTATATCCCGCTGCGCACCTTCTGGCGGCAGCGCAATCTCTATCCGATCCCCTCGGTGCCCCTGGTGCTGCCGCTCACCGGCCTGCCGGACATCACCCCCTGGGTCGATCCGATCAAGGGGATCGCCCCGCACCGGGACACCCAGGCCTGGCTCGACCACTTCCGGCTGCTCGACAGCGCCATGGCCAACCACCAGCCAGG
>JBILEP010000140.1:0-5707 GCA_044352045.1 Cyanobium sp.
ATCCGGATCCAGGTTTCGGCGCCGTTGGGCATCTGGATGCGCAGGCGCCGCTCATCGAGGGGCGTGACCTCGGCCCCGAGGCTGCGGAACAGCGCCTCCACCTTGGCGCCGCGCACACCGTGGTGCAGAGGATGGGCGAACAGGGCCTCCAGGGTGCGCTGATGGTGTTTCTTCATGGGCCCAGGGCTGATGCTTCGACCCTATCGAGGCCGGCAGATCCAACCGGGAAAGCCGTAATGAATCACGACCTCCCCGCCCAGGGCCGGTTCAGTCAACCTTGACGATGTCGAGACCAGCCTGGCCGAGCTTGCGCAGCTCCCCCACCGCCCGCACGGCCGCCTCATGGGTGTGAAAGCCATGGGCCCGGGACGCCTCCTCTACATCCACCAGGCTCTGATCGCCAGGGTCGATGGCGATGTAATGGCCCGAGCCGAGGCGCCGCAACACATAACGCTCCGGCTGGGAGCCAACCATGGGGTGGTCGGGATCGAGACCGGGGGACCAGAAATGCATCGAACCGCTGGGGGTCGGGGAGCTGTGGCGGCAGGGTAAGGAGAGATGCGGCGGCTCACCAGCCACGGGTGGGCCTTTGCCGACGTCAATCGTGGCCGAACTGATCGAGGGGACGGTGATGCACCTCCGCCCACTGCACCAGCTGCTGGGCCTGCCAGAGGCTGTCGGCATGGGAGCAGCGGTGATCGCGATCGCAGACCCGGTAGCCGCCCTCCTGCTCCGGTTCGATGGTGGAGCCGGCGGGGGTGACGATCGGCGCGGGGCTGGGGCCAGCGGGTGAGGCGGCGGAGGGAGCGTGGCGGCGGTGATCGACCATGGCGGCAGAGGGGAAGTTTGGCGGCAGGGCGGTGGCACGGGGACCCGGCCGCCCAGGGCTTGGTTGCTTCAGACCTACCGCAGCGCCCCGCCGCCTGCCGAGCGACGGACACCAAACCAGACATCGGCGGACCCTGACTCCAGCCAGCGGCAGGCCGTGCGCCTCAGCAACATGCGCGCAGATCCGACGCGCCGCCCATGTCCGCGTCCGCCCGGGGTGCCGTGGCCCTGCGGCGTCGCCTCGCCCCCGAACTGCACCTGGCCGAGGGCACAGGGCCGCTGGGTGAGACCTCCCTGCGGTTCCGCCATCAGCGCCATGGGCTGGGGGCACTGGCGATGCACGCCCTGGTGCTGGGCCGCTGCAGCCTCACCCTCGCCACCGACCAGCGGCTCTGCCTGGTGCTGCCCCTCGCCGGCGAGGCGAGCCTCTGGCCCCAGGCGGGGCGCCGCCGGCCGGTGCTCACGGCGGACGCCGGCCAGACGGTGGTGCTCGTGCCGCCGGGGCGCTTCCGGATCCGCTGCGATCGGCTGAGCGTGGTGCTGATCGCCGTGCCCTGCCAGGCCCTGGCCGACGCTGCCGCGCTCCTGGCCGGACCCGAGGCCAACGGGGCGCTCCAGGGGCGGCTGGACCGCTGGCGGCAATGGCGGCAGGGGGAGGGCCCGGAGCGGGAGCTGCTGGCTCTGCTGCGTCAGGGCCTGCCGCTCCTGGAGGACTCCCACGCGGCCCGCGGCGCCCCCCCTCCCCTGGCGGCCCGGGCGCTGGCGCACTGGATCCTCCAGACCCTGGCGCTGCTGCTGCTGCTGGATCAGGAGGGAAGCGCCGGCCTGGAGACAGCGACGGATCGGGATCGACGCTTCGACGACCTGATCGCCCACATCGAGGCCAACCTGCACCGTGGCCTGAGTCTGCCGGAGCTGAGCGAACGCAGCGGCTGGTCGCCGCGCACCCTCCAGTACGCCTTCCAGCGCCGCTTCGGCTGCGGGCCGATGCAGTGGGTGCGCCGCCGGCGCCTCGAGGCGGCCCGTCAAGCGCTGCAGGGAGCCGACCCGACCGAACCCGTGGCGCGCATCGCCCGCCGTTGCGGCTACGTGAATCTCTCCAGCTTCAGCCGCGACATCCTGCGCGCCTACGGCCGAACCCCTTCCGCCCTGCGCCCTGGTGGGCTGTGGCCCGAGGCTCAGTAGGGGTCGTCGCCGAAGTCCTCGTCATATCCCTGGAAGGGATTGAACTCATTCCAGCCGGGGCTGGCGTTCTGGAACAGGCCGAACTGGGCGTCCTTGTCGTTGAGAAGGGTGTCGCCCGTGGGGACCGTGTCGCAGGTGAGGGAGCCGCCGGGGCCGCGCACGCAGTTCTCGAACTGAACGCCGGCGCGGGCGGGGGCCAGGGGGAAGGCGAGAAGCAGAAACGCAAGGGCGGAGATCGGCGTGGCGATCAGCCGGGGGCAGGGCATCGGGGTGGGCGGCTCTGCTGGGATGATGGCAGCGTTTTCACCTCGGCAACCGGGATGTACACCGACTGGACCGCTGTGATCCTGCTCCTGCTGACGGCCGTGCCGCTGGCGGCGGTGGTGGGCACGGCCGCCTTCTTCATCTGGCAGCAGAAGAAGAAGCAGGCGAAGCGGTTCTGAGAGCCGCCAAGGGCAGGGTTTCGCCAATGGCCACCAGGCGGCCGCGCCCCAGGCACTCCAGGCAGGTGCGGTAACGCTGATCCGCCAGACGCAGGGTGCCGCTGCCGCCGCAGTGGGGGCAGGGGCGACTCGCGTCGACCAGAGGGGCGGCCAGGGGAGGGGAATGGGCAGGGGAGGAGGCCATCGGTCGGCGGTCTGTCTGAATCTCCTCACTGTGGCGGGGAACGGCGGCCTCCATCCCGAAACCATCCTTAAGAGTTGGTCGGCTGGCGCGAATCGGAGTAAAGAAGCGCCTGCAAGTCGGCGCCATTGATGCCGCTGAGCAGTTCGCGGGCGGAGATCCGCACCCCCGGTGGCACCAGGCCGATGCTCGCGGCCAGCTCGCCGATCACCGCCGCCGCGTCGAGCCCGCGCTGGCGGGCGCCCACCAGCCCCTCGGCCGCTTCCCGCTTGCTCAGGCGCTGCCCCGCCCCATCCCGCCAGAGCGGCACATGGCCGTAGCGGGGCGGCGTCGCCCCCAGGGCCGCCATCACCGCCACCTGGGGGCCGGTGGAGGCCCAGAGATCCTCACCACGCACCACGTCGCTGATCCCCAGGCTGAGCTCATCCACCGCCGTGGCCAGGTGATACGCCACCACCCCATCGGCACGGCGCAGCACCCCATCCCCCACCTGGCAGGCCCCATCGAGGCGGCCGGGCGGCCCGAACCGCTCCTCCCAGCTCAGCGCTCCGGCCGGCAGGAGCAGCCGCCAACTGGGCAGCCGCCCCTCCACAACGCCCCAGAGGGGCGGCCGTTGGCGGCAATAACCCGGGTACACGCTCAGCGCCCCATGGGGGGCGGAGATGTCGGCCAGCAGGCGGCGACTGCAGCGGCAGGGGTAGAGCCAGCCGCCTCGGCGCAGGGCGGAGAGGGCGGTGGCGTAGAGCCCCCGCCGGGCGCTCTGGCGGATGGGCGGCCCATCCCAGTCGAGACCCAGCCAGCGCAGGTCCGCCAGGATCTCCTCCTCACAGCCGGGGCGATTGCGGGGGGTGTCGAGGTCGTCGAGGCGCAGCAGCAGCTCGCCCCCGGCCAAGCGGGCATCGAGCCAGGCCAGCAGGGCGGTGCGCAGGTTGCCGCGGTGCAGGCTGCCGGTGGGGGAGGGGGCGAAGCGGCCGCGATAGCCCTGGCGCCGTTGGGCCACACCCTCCTCCAGGGCGGCCCGCAGGGTCCGCGGCAGGGAGGCGGGGGCAGGGGTGGCAGGGGACGGCGGCAGGGGGCCCAGCATGGGCGATAAAAAAGGCGATCCCCGCGGGGACCGCCCTGCTGGCCGGAGGCCGACGCGGATCAGCCCTGGACGCGGTCCTTGAAGAGCTTGCCAGCGGTGAAGGCGGGAACGCGCTTGGCGGGGATCTTGATCTTCTCGCCGGTCTTCGGGTTCAGACCCTGGCGAGCGGAGCGCTCGCGGGGCTCGAAGGAGCCGAAGCCAAGGATCGACACTTTTTTGCCCTCAACCACCGAATCGATGATGGTGTCGATGGCCGCATCGACGACATTGGAAACGTCGGTCTTGGTGAGCTCGGTGCGGGCGGCGACGAGGTTGACGAGGTCAGCTTTGTTCATAAGGCGGAAAGGCCTCCAGGTTGGCGGTCGTGGGGAGCCGGATCGGCGGTGGGGAGGCGGGTCGGAGAGATGCCGACCGCCGTCGCTTCTAGGGAAGCGCGCCAATCGTATGGGGCAGGAGCCGGGGCGGCAACCCAGAAATCGGCTTCTGGCAACGGATCTCACCGGAGCGGGCCCTAAATCGGCAAATCCGCGAATCATTAGCGCGGCTCGGCGGGGCCTGCCGGGGCGTCGCGGAGCCCCTCCAGGTCGAGGTCCGCCAGCAGCTTGGCCCCCTCCAGCACCAGCCTCTCGCCCCGCAGGCCCCCCAGAGCGGCGGCCGTGGCGATCCAGCCGGGAGAGTCCGTGGGCAGCCACTGCCGCAGCCGCTCCAGACTGCGCAGCTGGCGCGGCCAGTGGAAGCTGAGCCGGGTGCGCAGCGGCGCGAGCCGCCCCGGCGCCACGGGCACCAGCAGGCGGCCGCAGAACAGCCCATCCAGACCGCTGGACGCCCGGGCGTGCAGCACGCAGGCGCCCGGGCTGGGGCCCGGCGTCCAGAGCAGCCGCACCCCGTCGCCCAGGTCATGGTGATCGCCGAAGCGGCGCAGTGCCGCCACGCCGGGCAGGAGATAGGCCTCCTGCTCCTGCACCAGCACCGGCCAGCCCAGCTGCCGTTGCAGGGCCAGGCAGCGGCCGTGGCCATGGCGACCGGTGAGCACGATCCAGGGGGGCCTAGCGCCGCCTCCGCGGCGCTGAGAGCGCTGCCGCAGGAAAGCGAGGTTGGCGGCGGTGAGCGCCGGCACGTCGATCAGCAGATCCATGCGGGCCAGCTCCAGCCACCAGGCGCTGCCCCCCTGGCTGTCGCGGCTGGGGGCAAACAGCCAAAGCGCCGGCAGCACGGCCTGGGGCGGGCGGCCCGGCTCGAGCGGGGGGAGCGCGGCGGAGTCCAGGGCGGGGGCCGCCAAGGCAGCGGAGCGAGCGAAGTCCCATTGAACTGCGGGGAACGCAACGGCGGGGAGGAGCGGCGGCGAACAGCGGCGGCGCGGCCTGCCGGCGTAGCGTGCTCACAACGAATTCCCATCCCTTGTCGGCGATCCGGATCGGACATCCCTGGCCGCTGGGAGCCTCCACCACCGCCAGAGGGGTGAATTTCGCGGTGGCGGCCCCGCTGGCAACCCGCGTCGAGTTGCTGCTGTTCGAGCACGGCGCCGCCCCCGAACCGTGCCAGGTGATCGAGCTCGATGGCAGCCACCGCTCCGGCGACTACTGGCATGTGGAAGTGGAGGGGGTGGGGGTGGGCTGCTGCTACGGCTACCGGGTGTTCGGGCCGCTGATGCCCGGCAGCCACGGCTTCAACCCCTCCAAGGTGCTGCTCGATCCCTGCGCCCGCGCCATCAGCGGCTGGGACGTGTACAACCGCGGCAGGGCCGTGGGCGCCACGCCGAACACAACCTGCTGCCTCAAGGGGGTGGTGACGGAGCGGGATCGCTTCGATTTCGCGGCCGCGCCCCGGCCCCGCCACCGCTGGCAGAAGACGGTGATCTACGAGCTGCACGTGGGCGGCTTCACCCAGGGGGAGGGCTGCCCGGTGGCGCCGGAGCGACAGGGCACCCTGATGGGCCTGATCGACACCATCCCCTACCTGCAGGAGCTGGGGGTGACCACCCTGGAG
>JBILEP010000141.1:0-5699 GCA_044352045.1 Cyanobium sp.
AGCCGGCAGGAATCGGTGCGGCGGGGCCTGGCGGCGCTGCCCGACGATGCCGAGCTGGTGCTGATCCACGACGGGGCGCGGGCCCTGGTGGAACCGGGGCTGCTGGAGGCCTGCGGCGAGGCGCTGCGGGAAGCGGCCGCGGCCGGTGCCGGCGTGATCGCCGCCACCCCCGTCACCGACACCATCAAGCAGGTGGACGCGAGCGGCACGATCACCGCCACGCCGGAGCGCAGCCATCTCTGGGCCGCCCAGACCCCCCAGGCCTTCGCCGTCCCCCAGCTGCGCCAGGCCCATGCCCGCGCCGAGGCGGAGGGCTGGAGCGTCACCGACGACGCGGCGCTTTTCGAGCGACTGGGCCTGCCGGTGCGGGTGCTGGAGGCGCCCCCCTCGAACATCAAGCTCACCACCCGCTTCGATCTCACGGTGGCGGAGGCGCTGCTGGCGGAGCGCGGGAGGGCGCTCCCATGACCCCCCAGGAGCAGATCGCGGCGATCCTCTCCCTTTGGCTGGGGCGGTTCGACAATGGTCGCCAGGTGGCGGCCAACCTGGCGCGGGGGGGGGCGCCCGCCCCCGAGCTCAGCCGCGAACGCCGCCGCCTGGAGGTGCTTCGGCTGGAGGCCCCGGCGCTGGGGGCGACCCTGCTCTATTTCGAGGAGTTCCGCGCCTCCCGGCCGGAGCTGGCCCACCGGCAGCGGGTGATGCGGCTCGCCTGGGACGAGTTGCACCAGGCGGTGCGGGCCGAGCAGCTCTTCTTCACCGAGGGCCCCGCCTACGACCGGCCGCCCCTGGCGGTTGACGCGGTGGCGGCCCTGGCGCCGGAGGCCTTCGTGCGCCATCCCGGCTGCGACCTGTTCTTCCGCCACGAGAGCGAGCACGACCGCTGGCGCGGCGCCATGCTGCCCGGCGCCTGCCGGTACCAGCATCCCAGTGATGGGGAGGTGTGCGCCGAATACGAGATGCTGCTGGGCGAAGGGCAGTTGTGGTACCGCGACCGCAGCCTGCGCCTGGCGGACAACACGGTGCGTGGCGAGGTGGATGGCTTCAGCTGGCTCCTGTTCGACCGGCTCGCTCCGGAAGCCCCCACCCCCGACCTGCGGCCGGCCCTGGTGCGGCAACAGGGGGTGTGGCGGGGCACATTCCGGCGCTACGACGCACGGGGAGAGTGGCAAGAGAGCTTCACCAGCACGATCGTGACGCGCGTGCTCGAGCGGGAAGGGAGGCTGAAGTATGAGCAGACCAACCACTACCGCTGGCCGGATGGGTCCGAGCAGCGCTTCGATTCCGAAGGGGAGATCCGCGACGGCCGGGTGTGGTTTCAGAGCGAGCAGTTCCAGGGCTGGGCCATGGATCTGCCGGAGCAGGGGGAAGGGGGAGGGGCCACGGCGGCGGTGCTGCGCCTCTGGCCTCGCCTGCCGGGGGGGGCGGAGGTGCTGGAGGTGATCCACTGCAGCGCCGATGGGCGGCACCGCCGCCGCTGCTCCCAGTCGCTGCTCGACGGGCAGGTGATCCGGCGCACCTTCATCGATGAGGAGAAGCTCAGCGATGACTGGCGGGCCTGGGATGCCGCCAGCGCCAGCGATGGCTGAACACCGCTGGCCGCTGCGCGGCGCCGTTCGCCGGGCGGCCGCCCTGCTGGGGGTGTTGGGGCTGCTCCTGGCGCTCGCCCTGCCTTCGCTGTCTGCCCCAAACCCGGAGGCGCCGGGAGTGTGGGTGCGGCTGGAGGGCCGGCCTGTGATCGAGCTGCGCCGGGTCGCCGGCGCCCAGCGCCCGGAGGAGGTGGCGGCTCGGGCCTCGGCCACGCTGCAACGCCTGGCCCAGGATCCCAGCATCGACCTCGCCTGGCTGGGGGTGCGAGAGGACCCTCCTTACTCGATGCTCGGCCTGGAGAGGCCCGGCGGCCGCTTCCAGCCGCTGATCGCCATTGACGACCGGGCAGCGGCGGCCTTCGGCATCGACCGCCCGCAACTGGCGGAGCGCTACCGCGATCAGTTGCGCGGCGCGCTGCGCCAATACCGCAGCAGCCACAGCCTCACGGCCTGGTTGCGCGGCACCGCCCTCGCCGTGGCGGTGCTGCTGCTCTATCTGCTCTGGCTGCGCGTTCAGATGGCCCTCAACTCCCGCCTGGCCCTCTGGCTGGCGCGGCCGGAGCTCGGCCACCTGCCGCCGGTGCGGATCGGTGGCATCCAGCTTCTGGATGAGCGGCAACTGCGGCAGCTGCTGCAGTGGCTGCGGCGCACCGGCCACTGGGCGTTGCTGCTGCTGATCAGCTACCTGCTGATCCCCCTGCTGCTGGGACTGTTTCCCCCCACCCAGTCGATCGCCGAGGGGCTGCGCGGCCACCTGCTGAGGATGGCGTCGGGGCTGATCACGGCGCTGGTGGCGGCGATTCCGAATCTGTTCAGCATCGCCCTGATCCTGGCGCTCACCGCCCTGGCGATCCGAGCCAGCAACGCCTGGTTCGGCGAAATCGCCCGGGGGCGGCTGCAGATCCCCGGCTTCTATCCGGAGTGGGGGGTGCCCACGGGGCGGCTGGTGGCCGGCAGCTTGCTGTTGGCCGGATTGGTGATCGCCTATCCCTACGTGCCGGGATCGGGCAGCCGCACCTTCCAGGGGGCGGGGATCTTCGTGGGGGTGCTGGCGGCCCTGGGCTCCAGTGCCGTGGCCACCAATGTGATCAGCGGTCTGATGCTGATCTACACCCGGGCTTTCCGGGAAGGGGACCGGGTGGAGATCAACGGGGTGGTGGGGGTGGTGCAGGACAGCGCCCTGCTGGTGACCCGGATCCTCACACCGCGCAACGAACTGGTGAGCATCCCCAACGCCACTGTGATCGGCGCCTCGATCATCAATTACAGCCTTGCTGAGCGGGAGATCCAGCGACCGGTGGCCCTGGCCACCACGATCACCATCGGCTACGACGTTCCCTGGCGCCAGGTGCACGATCTGATGCTCAGGGCGGCGGCAAGCGTGGCTGGCATCAGCGACGATCCAGCGCCGCGGGTGTTGCAGACCTCTCTGAATGACTTCCACATCAGCTATGAGCTCGACGCCTGCGTGCGCGACGTGGACCGCTATCGAGAAACCCTCTCCGAGCTGCTGGCGGCGATCCAGGACCAATTCGCCGCCGCCAATGTGGAAATTCTCTCGCCCGGCTATCAGGCCCTGCGCGACGGCAGCGCCAGCACGGTGCCGAAGCGGAGCTGAGGGGCCTCCGATCTAGGGAGGGATCGGAATCTCGCCCACGCGAGTGCGGGCAATGCTGCTGCGGGGCGGATGGAACAATTCAGTCTGATCTGGAGTGAGGATATTGAGGTGGTAATGCACCGAACGCTCCTGGTCATCATTCGGCTGGATGAGTAGCGTTACTCGCCGTCCCACCAGGGCCGGCTGGTTGTCACCGGCGTTGGCCACGGCAGTGACGTTGAGTTGGCCGTCCTGAAGGAAGGGGGGGCCGCAGCGCATCAGATTGCCGCTGCTCGCAAAGTAATGAATCAAGAGGCTGCGCCCCTCCCCGGGCACCGCCCCCCCGGCCGGCACCGGCACACGCACGGAGAACAGGACTGTCCCAGGTCTGCAGGCAGCAGGCAGAGCCTCGTTGTAAAGGATCTGGTTTCCCTCGGCCACATCCGATTCGATCAGAAAGCTGATGCGACTCCACAGGTCGATGGCGCGTTGCTGAAGCTCGATGTTGCGGTCGCTGCGGATCCCGGCGATCAGCACCTGGCTGACGGCTGCGGTGATCCCCGAAGCCAGCAACACATAGAGGAGCAGTTCCACCATGGTGAAACCGGGATGGCTCGGGATCCGCCGGGAGCGTGGGGGGAGAGGAGGGCGCATGCAGGCTCAGATCAGATCGGAGAAGCTCTCCTCGGGGCACTGGGGCTGGGAGTCGGAGTTGTTGTGGCCGATCTCAATCAGGCCGCTGATGGCGTTCACCCGGATGCAGCGGGCAGCCTGGCTGTTGCCGGTATGACGGATCACCAGGTTGAAGTCGTTCTGGTTGGTGACGGTGCCTCGGGGGGTGAAGGTGATGATTTCGCCGCCGTCGCCGGGGAAGCTGGTTCTGACGACGGGCCTCTCCTGCGGTCCATTCCCGGGGCCACCGCGGACTGCCGGCATGCGGAAGTTGGGTTCCGGGTTGCAGATCTCGGGCGCAAGATCTGCATTCCCTGGCTGAACTCTGGCGATCACATCGCCCGCGACCACCCCCGACGACGGCCCCGTGAAGGTGACGACGCAGCCCGTGGTGGTCAGCCGCATCGAGGAGCGGGCGACCACCTCCAGCCAGCCGCTGAGCTCGATCGCGGCAGCATTGATCTCCGCCCGCTCCAGCTCACTGACGCTGAAGCGGGCCACCCCCACCAGGATCAGGCCGAACAGCGACGCCGCCAGCAGCCAGTCGATCAAGATGCTGCCCTGGCCCAAGGGGGCTTGGGCCGGGCGATCGGGTCGGGGGAATCGGGAAGGGCTCATGGGCACCAAACGGCAACGGCGGGAAGGATCAGCACTTCCCGGTCGAGGGGTGGAAAATCGGCAGATCGGCTCGCATCCTCCGTCGGACGGGTGAAGCTATAGCGGATGCGCAGCAGGTGGGTCTGGCCGCCGGCCGGAGCAGAAGCATCGGCCAGTGCCGCCGTGCGCACAAGGTTCAGGGCTGAGTCCCGGGGTAGCGCATTGATCAGGATCAGCAGCGGGGCGGTCAGTCGGCTGTCCTGGCAAGCATCGGTAAAGTTGGAAATGAGAACGCTCGGCGGGGGAGGATCGTCGGGGGCAGTCGCGGGTGGCGGAACGTTGGGGAAGTAATAGTTCTGGGTGAGTGGATCACCGCTGACGCAGGTGGCCGAAATCACGGCCTCCTTCTCCCCGGCCCCGCTACACCAGGTGTAGGTCTCTGCCAGGCGGCGGATGGCCGCAATGTCCTCCTCGATGAAGCTCTCCTGACTGCTCATGTTGAGATTGCGGCTCATCGTCAGCAGGTTGGACTGCCCCGACAGCACGCCGATGAGCAGGCTGCCCGCCAGCAGGGCCATGGCGATCACCAACTCCACCAGGCTGAAGCCGTTGGCGGCGGGCAGGCCAAGTTCAGTTCGTGGAGGGCGCGGCAGGAAGCTCATGGCGGCTAGGGGATGAGCTGGAAGAGGGAGGTGGTGGTGCTGCTGCGGGCCACCCAATCAAAGATGACCGCTCTCAACCTGTCGTTTGGGCTGCGCAGATAGGGGAAGAACTCATCGTTCTCGGAGGGGACATAGACCTGGGTGGGGCGCAGGGTGAAGCGCAGGACGTTCAGCCACAGGCCAGCGGAAAGCTGCGGTTTGCCCTGGGGGGCATCGCCGCCGGTGTCAAAGATGTTCGGGTCGCCAGCCAGATTGAGGCTGGCCTTGGGCATCCAGAAAAAGACATCGCGCACAAAGCCGTCATCACCGATCAGGGCGGTGTACTCCGCTCTATCATCGGGCGTATTCTCGAGATCAGAAATGATCGCAGCCCGGGACATTGAAGCCATTGATTGCGATGCGTCAACGCAGGCGTTTGCTTCGCTGGTATAAGGCGCACAGCGCACATGCTGAATCTGGCCATCGTTATAGCCACCGACAGTGTAGATCGGGGCAAAGTTGGAGGGAGGGAAGTCATCGGCATAACCAAAGCTCTCCATCTGCTGCAGCACAGGATCGCCAGAGACGAGACCTTTCTTGGCCCAC
>JBILEP010000142.1:0-5667 GCA_044352045.1 Cyanobium sp.
AAGGCGGCGTGCTTGCCGGAACAGTTGTGCTCCAGGGGGCTGCTCCCCCCTTCCGGCACGGGGCAGAGCAGCTGGCAAGCCTCCAGGTCGGCTCCCCAGAGGATGCGGAAGGCCTCGCGGGCGTGGGAGGGGGTGCCGGTGTGGGAGGCGCAGGCAATCGCCAACCCCCTCTCGCCGCAACCCACCTGCTCAGCCGCCCCGCTGCTGACGAACAACATCGCCTGGAAGGGTTTGAGGGCCGAGCGCACGAAGCTGAGCTGCTGGGGGTCGCCGGCGCGCATCAGCACCCGTCCACGCGGATCGCAGACCACGGCATGCACCCGGTGCAAGGACTCCGGGATTCCCTCCCGCAGCAGGCGCACCTCCAGGGGCGGCACGCCGGGACGGCTGGACCCGCTGAAGCTTGAGGACAGGGACATGGGGGCGGAGGGTCCGGTGCCGTGTCAGAGAGCCTGACAGACCCCCGCTCCCGCCAGCAGCAGCGATCCGGCCAGGGCCATGCCGCGGCCGAGCCGCACCAGCACCGGCGCGACCTGATGGCGGGCCACCAGGAGATCCTGCTGGCGCCAGCTGAGCGGTTTTTCCCACACCTGGCCGTCGTACCACCCCGATTCCTCGTACTCCACCTTCTCGGAGACGAGGCGACGGTGCACGTAACGCCAACCGAGCCACTGGCGGAACAGCAGGAGCAGGGGAAGCAGCACGGCGCTGATGGCGCCAGCCACCAGCAGGCGGGGAGGGTCGTGGCGCAGGGGAACGCTGCCGCTGGCCACCAGCAGGCAGGGCCCCAGGGCCAGCAACCAGGCCAGCACGAGGGCCCGGATCAGGCGGCTGGGGCCCTCGGCGGGCCAGGCGAAGAACCAGGACTCCCGCAGCTGCGCGTACTCCCGGAGGGGGCGTTGCTCGGGAGGCACCGGGCAGGGGGCCGTCTGGGCCGGCAGGCCGGCGGAATCGCTCATGCCCTCGCGGCCGCCGAAGGACTGACGTAGCGGATCTGTTCGCCGTGGCCCCAGAACGACTCCAGGTCGTAGAAGCTGCGCTCCTGGGGGGTGAGCACATGCACGATCAGGTCGCCGTAATCGAGCAGCACCCAGCGGCCCTCCGCCTGGCCTTCCCGGCGCAAGGGAAGGCGACCGGCCAGGATCTCCAGGCTCTCCTCCACGGAGCGGGCGATGGCCCGCACCTGCACATCGCTGAGACCGCTGCAGATCACGAACCAATCGGCCAGCGAGGAGACCTCCTCCACCCGGATCAGGCGGATGTCGACGGCCTTGCGGTCGTCGCAGGCCTCGGCGGCCAGCCGGGCCAGGGCTTCGCACTCGAGCGGCCGGACCGGCTCAGCCATAGACGTTCTCACTGCTGACGGACTGGCGGGATCCCTGCTGCTGGGCCATCTCGGCACGGGCCTTGCCGGCGCTCTTGCGCAGGGCTTCCAGGCGGTTCTCATAGAAGCCGCGGCGGCGCTTCTTGCGGGTCTGCTCCACCAGCTCCTTGAGGGCGCCACCGAGGCTCTTGTACGCATTGGGGAGGCTGTAACCGAAGCGGCAGGCCAGATCGATCGCCCGCTCGTCGGCCAGAATCGCGTCCTGGAGGCGCTTTTCAGAATTGTTCTTGAGGTAGAGCCGATAGCCGGCGAAGCCCGAAAGGCCAAGGGCCATCACCAGCAGCAGTCCGTCCTGCACCCAGAGCTCGCCGATCGCGCCCCCCAGGCCGATGGCCAGGGCGGCCATCTCCCAGCCGTCCCGCGGCACCGCGTCGTTCTGGACGCGGCCCACCTCATGCCAGAAGAGCAGATTGCGGTGGTCGATCGCAAAACTCTCCCATTTCTCCAGGTCGATCTGGATCTCGATTTCGTCGCGGCCGATCTCCTCGATCGTGATCAGCGGGGGGTCGACGGAGGCGGCGGCCTCCACGAACACCCAGCTCTGCATCTCCGGGGGAAGCAGGCCCTTCAGTCGCTGGAGTTCGCTCATCGAGGCAGGCGTTCGATCATCGCGGTGGGGGTGGGGCTGGGCGCCCGGCGGACTGGCACCGACACCTGCAGATTAGCGATCCGCCATGGTCAAAGGGCGTGGGGCCAGGGGGAAGACCGGCCCGCGTGAGAGGCTGGGCGAGACTGGCCAGCCTTCGCCCATGCCCCGCCGCACGGATCTCAGGCGCATCCTGCTGCTGGGGTCCGGTCCGATCGTGATCGGCCAGGCCTGCGAATTCGACTATTCCGGTACCCAGGCCTGCAAAGCCCTGCGGGACGAGGGGTTCGAGGTGGTGTTGGTGAACTCCAACCCCGCCTCGATCATGACCGATCCGGACCTGGCGGATCGCACCTACATCGAGCCGCTCACCCCCGAGGTGGTGGCGCGGGTGATTGAGATCGAACGGCCCGACGCCCTGTTGCCCACCATGGGCGGCCAGACGGCCCTCAACCTGGCCGTCGCCCTGGCGGAGAACGGCACCCTGGAGCGCTTCGGCGTCGAGCTGATCGGCGCCAACCTGGCGGCGATCCGCAAGGCGGAGGATCGGCTGCTGTTCAAGGAGGCGATGGCCCGCATCGGCGTGCGGGTCTGCCCCTCCGGCATCGCCAACGACCTGGAGGAGGCGCTGGTGGTGGGGGAAACCATCGGCGGCTATCCACGCATCATCCGGCCCGCCTTCACCCTGGGGGGCTCGGGCGGCGGCATCGCCTACAACCCGGAGGAATTCCGCCAGATCTGCCAGAGCGGCCTGGAGGCCAGTCCCGTCTCCCAGATCCTGATCGAGCAGTCGTTGCTCGGCTGGAAGGAGTTCGAACTGGAGGTGATGCGCGACAGCGCCGACAACGTGGTGATCGTCTGCTCGATCGAGAATCTCGATCCGATGGGGGTGCACACCGGCGATTCGATCACCGTCGCCCCCGCCCAGACCCTCACCGACCGGGAATATCAGCGCCTGCGCGACCAGTCGATCGCCATCATCCGCGAGATCGGTGTCGACACCGGCGGCAGCAACATCCAGTTCGCCATCAACCCCGCCGATGGCGAGGTGGTGGTGATCGAGATGAACCCCCGCGTCTCCCGCTCCTCCGCCCTGGCCTCGAAGGCCACCGGGTTTCCGATCGCCAAGATCGCCGCCCGGCTGGCGGTGGGCTACAGCCTCGATGAGATCGTCAACGACATCACCGGAGCCACACCGGCCTGCTTCGAGCCGACGATCGATTACGTCGTCACCAAGATTCCCCGCTTCGCCTTTGAGAAGTTCCGCGGCAGCCCGCCCGTGCTCACCACCTCGATGAAGTCGGTGGGGGAGGCGATGGCGATCGGCCGCTGCTTCGAGGAATCCTTTCAGAAGGCCCTGCGCTCCCTCGAGATCGGCAGGGCCGGCTGGGGCTGTGACCGCGCCGAGGACACGGTGGACCCCGGCGAACTGGAGCGCCAGCTGCGGGTTCCCTCCCCCGACCGCATCTTTGCCGTGCGCGCCGCCATGCTGGCGGGCCGCAGCGACGGGGAGATCCACCGGATCAGCGCCATCGACCCCTGGTTCCTGGCGCGGCTGCGGCGGATTCTCGAGGCCGAGGCCCGCCTGCTCCACGGTCGCCGCCTCGCCGATCTCGACGCCGAAGCGCTGCTGGAGCTCAAGCAGCTGGGCTTCGCCGACCGCCAGATCGGCTGGGCCCTCGCGATCCCGGAACTGGAGGTGCGCCGCCACCGGCAGGCCCTGGGAGTGAGGGCGCTGTTCAAGACGGTGGACACCTGCGCCGCGGAGTTCGCCTCCAGCACCCCGTACCACTACGCCACCTACGAGCGGCCGCTGGAGCGGCTGGAGACCAGCGGAGAGCTGGTGCCCCTGCCCCCTGCCGACGAGGTGAGCGGTGAGAGCCGGCGCAAAGTGATGATCCTCGGCGGCGGTCCGAACCGCATCGGCCAGGGCATCGAATTCGACTACTGCTGCTGCCACGCCTCCTTCGCCCTGCGGCAGGCGGGCTTCGCCACGGTGATGGTCAACAGCAACCCGGAGACCGTCTCCACCGATTACGACACCAGTGACCGG
Organism: Cyanobium sp.; assembly: GCA_044352045.1. Lineage (GTDB taxonomy): Bacteria > Cyanobacteriota > Cyanobacteriia > PCC-6307 > Cyanobiaceae > Cyanobium. Next base: position 4,024 of record JBILEP010000142.1, read on the forward strand.
TTGTACTTCGAGCCCCTCACCCTCGAGGACGTGCTCAATGTGATCGAGGCGGAGCGGCCCGAGGGCCTGATCGTGCAGTTCGGCGGCCAGACCCCCCTGAAGCTGGCGCTGCCCCTGCTGCGCTGGCTGGAGAGCGATGAGGGGCGGGCGACCGGCACGGCGCTATGGGGCACCTCACCGGAATCGATCGACCGGGCTGAGGATCGGGAGCAATTTGAGGCGATCCTGCGCCGGCTGGAGATCCGCCAGCCCCGCAACGGCCTCGCCCGCAGCCAGGCGGAGGCCTGCGCCGTGGCGGAGCGGATCGGCTACCCGGTGGTGGTGCGGCCGAGTTATGTGCTGGGCGGGCGGGCGATGGAGGTGGTGTACGACGAGGAGGAACTGCAGCGCTACATGGTGGAGGCGGTGCAGGTGGAACCCGACCACCCCGTGCTGATCGACCAGTTCCTCGAGAACGCGATCGAGGTGGATGTGGATGCCCTCTGCGACCGCGAAGGGCGGGTGGTGATCGGCGGTCTGATGGAGCACATCGAGCCGGCGGGCATCCACTCCGGCGACTCAGCCTGCGCCCTGCCTAACGTCTCCCTCTCTCCCGGGGTGCAGGCCACGATCCGGCAGTGGAGCCGCGACCTCGCCCTGGCTCTGGAGGTGTGCGGCCTGATCAACCTGCAGTTCGCCATCCAGCGACAGCCGGCACCCTCGGAGGAGGAGCTGGTGTACATCATCGAGGCCAACCCCCGCGCCTCGCGCACGGTGCCCTTTGTCGCCAAGGCCACCGGTGTGCCCCTGGCCAAACTTGCCAGCCAGGTGATGGCCGGCCGCACCCTGGCGGAGCTGGGGCTGGAGAGCGAGCCCGTGCCGCCCCTGCAGACCGTGAAGGAGGCGGTGCTGCCGTTCAAGCGCGTCCCCGGAGCCGACACCCTGCTGGGCCCGGAGATGCGCTCCACCGGTGAGGTGATGGGCATTGCCCCCGGCTTCGGGCTGGCCTACGCCAAGGCGGAGCTCGCGGCCGGCGAACCCCTGCCCACCTCCGGCAGCGTGTTTCTCTCCACCCACGACCGCGACAAGGCAGCCTTGGTGCCCGTGGCCCGCAGGTTGGCGGAGGCGGGTTTCGCCCTCACCGCCACCGTCGGCACCGCCGCGGTGCTGCGCCAGGCGGGGCTGACCGTGACGCCGGTGCTGAAGGTGCATGAGGGTCGCCCCAACATCGAGGATGCGATTCGATCCGGGGCGGTGCAGCTGATCATCAACACCCCGATCGGGCGGCGCGCCGCCCACGACGATCGCTACCTGCGCCATGCCGCGCTCGATTACGCCGTTCCCACCGTCACCACCCTGGCCGGCGCCCGAGCCGCGGTGGAGGCGATCGACGCCCTGCAGCAGTTCCAGCAGGTGGAGGTGGTGGCGCTGCAGGACATCCATCAGCCCTGGCGGCTCTGATTCCCTGATTCGCCTGACATTTGCGGAATCGCCTGTGGCGCACGCCAGAATATTGTGCGCCCTTTTCGCGACGAGCACTGCCGGGTCAATGATCTCTCTTGCCCCGCTGAGCGTGTTCATCCTCGGCGGTCTAATTTTTTAACGTCATTGGCACTCCATGTTCAACCAATGTTGTGCGGGCGGCCCTATCCGATAGCCATGCCT
>JBILEP010000143.1:0-5665 GCA_044352045.1 Cyanobium sp.
CCCGCGCCGGTGGCACCGAGGTGATCGCCTGGGTGCGGCGCATCCATGACATCGAGGCCCAGCTGGATCCCGAGCGGCTGAGCCGCGACGACGTGGAAGCCAACATCGTGCGCTGCCCCGACCCCGAAGCCGCCGAGCGGATGATCGGGCGGATCGAGGCGATCGGCCGAGAAGGCGATTCCTGCGGCGGCGTGATCGAGTGCATGGTGCGCAACCCGCCGGTGGGCCTGGGGATGCCGGTGTTCGACAAGCTGGAGGCCGACCTGGCCAAGGCGGTGATGTCGCTGCCGGCCACCAAGGGTTTTGAGATCGGCTCCGGTTTTGCCGGCACCTTCCTCAAGGGCAGCGAACACAACGACGCCTTCCTGCCCAGCGAAGCGGGCCGCCTGCGCACCGTCACCAACAACTCCGGCGGCATCCAGGGCGGCATCAGCAACGGCGAACCGATCGTGATCCGGGTGGCCTTCAAACCCACCGCCACGATCCGCAAGGAACAGCAAACGATCAACGATCGCGGTGAGGCCACCACCCTGGCAGCCAAAGGACGCCATGACCCCTGCGTGTTGCCCCGCGCCGTGCCGATGGTGGAGGCGATGGTGGCGTTGGTGCTGGCGGATCACCTGCTGCGTCAGCGGGGGCAGTGCAGTCTTTGGTGAGCAATCCGCGCCAGCCCCAGCTTCACCCCCTGGAGGTGAACGCCTTGGCGGACACGGGGGCATTGATGCTCTGCATTCCGGAGCACGTGGTGGTGCAGCTCCAACTGGAGCAGGAATCGCTGCGGGAGGTCACCGTGGCCGATGGCCGGGTGATGCAGGTGCCCTACGTGGGGCCGGTGCGGGTGGCTTATCAGGGCCGTTCCTGTTTTGTGGGGGCGTTGGTGCTCGGTGACTCCGTGCTGCTGGGCGCGGTGCCGATGGAAGACATGGACTTGATCGTCCATCCCGCCCGCCAGCGCCTGGAGCCCGATCCCCGCAGCCCCAACATTCCCCATGCTCTGGTGAAGGGCACTCTGGGAAGCTGCCTTGACCCTGGCTGACAGACCGCTGCGCGTTGCGGGCTCTGTGGCCTTCTGCAGCAGCGGGTGCCAGCGGCCGTAGACACGCTTTGTGTCTGTGTCGTTCCACCACCCCAGCACGATCAGCCTGAAGCGAGCGTGAAAGCGAAAGAGCAGGCGGATCGAGCGGGTCCATCTGGCTGCTGGCCAGCGGTACAGCCGTCATGGCATCACATCCAGCTGAAGAAGCTGGGCGGCCTGCTTCAGGCGGCGGTCGTAGCAGGCGAAGAGGACTTTTTGCTCGGTGTTGAGGTGCAGTTCATGGGCTGCGGCGAGCTGCACGCTGTCGTATCCCTTGAGTGCGAAGCCATCTGCAAAACGTCCAGCAGCTTCTACAAGTTTCTGACTGACTTCGACAATGGTGAACGATGACCAGAGCATACTGAGCCGTTGACGAGCGGTCTCGATGTCGTCAGCACTGGTTGGATCATCGCGCTGGCGACGAGCCATCGCTGCCATGGCCTCAGCCCAGGTGATTCTGCAGGCCGCGATTAATCCAGCACGTTCGCTGGCCTGATGGATCTGAGCTGAGTCTGGCTCATCAATCAGCAGCTTGATCAGGGCACTCGTATCACAGAACAGGAGCACGCGCTTAACCCCGGTCTTCGATCACAATCTCGCTGATGAGCTTCCCTTTGCCGCTGAGCTTGATGGGAGGGGGGAATACGGGCTTCTCTCCGCTCCAGCTGATCAGGCCGGCATCGATTGCCTTCTGGAGTCGATCGGTGGAGATGGGCTCCGCTGGCCTGACAGCCGTGATGCGGGCGATCGGCCTGCGATGGGAGGTGACCTCCACCACTTCGCCGGCCTGGGCACGAGCCAGCCACTCGGAGAGGTGGGTCTTCAGCTCCCGCACCGAAACCTGACTTGCGACCACATCCGCCATGGCTGACTCCGCTTCTGTGACTACAATAAGCCGGATTGCGCAGCTCACCCTTCTCCCCCAACCACGGTGCCGCGCTGGGCGACGACGCGACCCTCAGGGCTGATCAGCACGGCCATCACCACAGCTCCTTCCAGCTCGTCATCCGCGACCAGCAATCGGGGAGCGCCAGCATCGAGGGGTTTGGCGGCGGTGGCCACGGAGGGGCCGCCTGCACTCTTGCGGCGCAGGTCTTCTTAGGATCATTCAATGCCATGATTCCGTTACTGCAAGAGAAGGGGCGATTTAACTCATACTGCAGCTTCTGGAGGGCCGAGTGCGGCCTGAGGGTGTTGGTCTGCCACCGCCAGCGATCGGTAAGGAGTTGCGGTTCCGGAGCCGTGGCGGTGACTTTCAGTGCTGAGAAACTCATCGCGGAGGCGGCCCTCGGCGGCTCCGCACGCAACCATGAAGACCGGGATCTGTTTCTGGCGGCCCTGGCGATCTTTCCTTTGATGAACTGCCCTCTGGTGCTGCGGCGATGCCCTCAGCCTGCAGCCCATGGTGCTCTATGTCGCCAAGCGAATCCCCCTCCAACACCTACATGTCGGCGTTTTCAAGACAAAGTGAAAACCGGATCAAGCTTGCTCGCGATCACCAAAAAAGACATTACGATGTTTTAATCAAGAAATTTTAAGCCGTGCGAAAATCACGCCACTCAAACAACCTTCTCTCACCTGCCTGCGGCTTTGTTTTGCCCTTTGGCAATCCTGGCACGCCGCTTTTGATTCTGCGACTGGCTACCTCTTGGTGCTCCAGCAGCCTGATGGGACTGGCACTATCCACCAGTCTTCTTCACCCCGCTCCCGCCCTGGCTGAAGGCGAGGTCCAGGCCTCAATTCCATTCAGCAGCCTGAATTACGGGCAGCCGATTGGCAATATCGCGCCCACGGCGGTGGGTGAAAACTACGATCAGTTGATCTACCTCGGCGATGGCAGCGGCGATTACACGATCTCCCTCGCCAGCAGCTGGACATTGCCGTCCGGCCTGCAACTCGCCTACGCCGATGGCACTCCGGCCAGTGGCGGCATGCTGCAGAATGCTTCGAGATTCAAGATCAGCGGCAAAGCGGCAAGCCCAGGTCAGTATAATTTGGTGTTTCAAGCGATCAGCACCTCTAATCCCTCGCTGATTGATTCTGCAGTTTATCATCTTTTTGTCGCCCCATCAACCAACAGCTTCCAGGGCACTGTGAGTACGACGATGGCAACGCCCGCCGTGAATGCGGGGATCCTCGGCTTCAATCCGCTGGTACTCCCACCGGGCAGCTTAAACCGTCTCTATGACGCCACCGTCTCATTCACCAACGGAATGGTGAAGTCGGTTGCCCTGGTTACCCAATTACTGGGATCCACCATTGCCTCGGCGATCAACCCAACCTCTCCAGTCCCAGGGCTGGTAGCCGGCAGTGGCGGCAATGTCAGCGGAGTCGATCAGGCCAGCGGCAGGCTGGAGGCCGATCAAGAGGCCAATGTTGGTGGGCTGACGATTAAATGGTCTTCGGCCAGCAATTCTGTGCAGCTGGGAGGGATTCCAAGGATTGCTTTTGGCGGGCTTAACGATCCCATGATCCTTCAGGTCACCGGACCCAACGACGAAGTGCTGAATTACAATTTGGCCATGACCTACTCGCCAGCCCAGATCGGCCAGGCGTATGGATTTGACAGGATTCAACTCAGCAATGGCATCCGCGGCAGCGGCAAAGGTCAAACCGTGGTGATCTATGCGATTGGCGATTCACCTGGCTTTGTCAGTAGCACAAACCCCAATTTTGTGAATAGCGACTTACACCAATTCAGCCTGGCCCATGGGCTCAATAGCTTTACCGGCCAGGACGGTCCGATCTTCCTTAAAGTGGACCAGAATGGCGGCACCAATTACCCTATTAATACGTTTTCAGACCCCACCGAAGTCCCCCAGGATATCGAATGGATCCACGCCTTAGCGCCAATGGCAAACATCGTCGTCGTCGAATTTCCTAGCGATACGATTGCAAGTCCCAATCTCGTCCAGGCCTGGCCTTTTCCCGCAATTCCTGCTCCTTCCGTTGTCAGCAGTAGTTTTGGTGGCGCCACCCTGAATGGACCTGACTCGGCCTATGCGGCGAACGTGAGCTACCTGGCATCCAGCGGAGATTTTGGCTCGAGTGGCTATGCCAATCCCACGGTTATCTCAGTAGGCTACACTCAGCTTCAGACGGCAGACAATGGTGATTACAGCAGCGAAGCCTCTGTCAATGGCGGCACCATGCAAACCACTGGCAAAGCCTTTCAATCCGGTGGCGGCAGCGATTCCAGCCAGCTCCAGCCGGCCTACCAAAGCACAATCCCCTGCGGCTCCGGAGGAGCCAATCCCGTGAGCCCCAGCTACCGCACACTCCCCGATGTTTCTTTCAATGGGGCCGAACCATCAGGTCTGTCTGTTTACAACTCACTGATCAATACCACGGCCACCAACTTTAAAACAGCAACTCCCACCCTGCCGGCCGGACCGAATGCTGCTTTGGGCGGCGCCCCCTGGGGCAATGCCTGGGGCACCAGCATCGCCACCCCCTCCTGGGCCGCCCTGTTGGCCATCGCCAATCAAGGACGCGCCCTGGAGGGCAAGCCGCCCCTCGATGGTGCCACTCAATTGCTCCCTCTTCTTTACTGCCTGGCCGACTCTGATGCCTTCCACCTCATCGGCAACTCGATCAACCAGTCAACGCAAGTGCTGGCCGGACTCGAACAGGAGAACGGCACAGCGATCTACAACAATTTGGCTGGTCTTGGCAGCCCAGTCGCCGACAAGATGGTTGCCAGGCTAACAGCTTTCACACCCTACGCTGCTGTCCCCGGCCCTCTTCCACTTTTAGGCATTGCAACCGCCTGGCATTCCAGCAGAGCGCTTAAGAAAAGAATCAAAACCAAGGCAATCGCCCATCACCCGCAGCAATTTCAGGAGCAGGGGTAGCCCAACGCCGCCAGCAGCTCCGGCCACACGTCTTCTTCGCCCCCCGGATCCCCCAGCAGCGCGCCCAGCCCCGAGCCCAGCGCCACCGCATCCACCCCCGCCGCCAGCCAGGGCACCACATCCGCCGGTCCCAGGCCGCCGGCGGCGATGCAGAAGGGAAGCGGGCGGCCCAGGGGCTCCCGTAGGCGCCGCCAGTGGTCGATGCCCACGCTCACCGCCGGGAACAGTTTCACGATGGCGCAGCCCAGACGGCGGGCGCTGTGCACCTCGCTGGCGGTCATCACCCCGGGCACCAGCACCAGATCCCGCTCCGCCGCCGCGCCGAGCAGGGCCGGATCAAGCACGGGCGAAACGGCGTATCGGCAGCCGGCGGTGGCGGCGGCATCAACGGCCTCGATCTCACAGACCGATGCGGCACCCAGCTCCAGATCCGGGAAGCGGCCCAGCAGCGCCGCCATTTCCTCCACCCAGAGCGGCCCCGCTTGCCAGGCGATCTCCACGTGGCGAACGCCAAGACGCCGCAGATGTTCAAGCTGGGGCTCTGCCTGCAGGGGGCTCGACGAACGAAGCACCACCAGCAGCGGCTGGTGGCGCAGGCTCCGGATCAGACGCTCAGCTGCAGATTCCGCTTCAGACGTATTCGGCCACCTTCACATCGCGGTTGATCAGCAGCTCCTGCAACTCCTCCGCGTCCACCGTTTCCTTCTCCACCAGCAGCTCGGCGATTTCATCGAGC
>JBILEP010000144.1:0-5645 GCA_044352045.1 Cyanobium sp.
GGCTGGTGCTGCCGCTCCAGCCGCTTGAGCCGCTGCCCCGCCGTGCGGGCCATCTCGCCCGCCTCCTCCGGCCGGGCGTGGCCGGCCTGGCGCAGGCGGCGGATCAGGCGGCGCACCTCCCCCTGCCCCTCGCGGATCGAGGTTTCCAGCCTCTGGCGCTGGACCTCCTGCCGCTCGGCCCCCTGCTCCCTCTGCTGTTGCCAGCGGGCCAGCAGCTCTTCATGCAGCAGTTCGGTGCGGGCCAGCAGGGCGGCGGCCTCCTCGGCGGCCTCCTGCTGGCGGACGCGCTCCTGCTCCAGCCCCTCGATCACCCGGTCCACCGCGCCGCCGCCGCCGGGCTCCAGCTGGCGGGCGGCCGCGGCGATCACCTGGGAATCGAGCCCCAGGCGCTCGGCGATCGCCAGGGCGTTGCTGCGCCCCGGGATGCCCCAGAGCAGGTGGTAGGTGGGCGAAAGGGTTTCCACGTCGAAGGCCACCGAGGCGTTCTCGAAGCGCGGATCGTTGTACTTGAGGGCCTTGAGCTCGCCGAAGTGGGTGGTGGCGATGGTGAGGCGGGCCCGGTCGGCCAGGTGGCGCAGCAGAGCCGCCGCCAGGGCTGCCCCCTCGGTGGGATCGGTGCCGGCCCCCACCTCATCGAGCAACACCAGGCTGGCGCCCTGCCGCGGCTCCGCTTGGCCGGCTTGCGGGTCGCCGGCCTCCGCTGCAGCGGGATCGGGCAGGGCCGCCAGGATCCGCGCGATGCGGCGGATGTGGCCGCTGAAGGTGGAGAGGTTCTGCTGCAGCGACTGCTCATCGCCGATGTCCGCCAGCACCCGGGCGCACCAGGGCAGCCGTGGCGTGCCGGTGCAGGGCAGGAACAGGCCGGCGCGGGCCATCAGCACCGCCAGGCCCACGCTCTTGAGGGTCACCGTCTTGCCGCCGGTGTTCGGCCCGGTGATCGCCACCACCCTCAGCTCGGGCGCCACCCCCACATCCACCGGCACCACGGGCCGCCCGCCTTCGCGCCGCTCCTGCCAGAGCAGCAGCGGATGGCGCAGCGCCCGCAGCTCGAACGCACTCTCCGGATCTTCCGCCAGCTCCGGCCGCACCGCCCCCAGCCAGGCGGCATAGCGGGCCCTGGCCAGGCCGGCATCGAGTTGCACCAGCACCGCCCCCAGGTGTTCCAGCGCGGGCGCCTCCGCCCCCACCAGGCCGCTGAGCTCCAGCAGGATCGCCGTCTCGATCTCCCGTTCCCGACCCTCCAGCTCGCGGATGCGGTTGCCGAGGGGAATCACCGCCTGGGGCTCCACGAACACCGTGCTGCCTGAGGCGGAGCTGTCGTGCACCAGGCCGGTGATCTGGCCGGCGGCCCCCGCCTTCACCGCCAGCACCGGCCGGCCGCCGCGCTCCGCCACCACCGTGTCCTGCAGCAGGGCGCCCCAGCGGCGGATCAGCTCCTGCAGGCGCTCGCGCCGCTCGGCCCTCACCCCTTGCAACTGGCGCCGCAGACCCTCCAGCTCAGGGCTGGCCCGGTCGGCCACCCGGCCGCCCTCCTCCAGGCAGAAGTGCAGCCGCTGCTCCAGCTCCGGCAGGGTGCGCAGGTCGGCCACCAGGGCGCTGCACACCGGCCGCAGGGTGAGGTCGTCGATCTGGCGCCGCAGCCGCCGCGCCGCCGCCAGGGTGGCGGCCAGTGCCAGCAGCTCCTCGCCGCCGGCGCCGCCGCCCTTGGCGCAACGGGCCACGGTGGGGCCGATGTCGGCCACGCCGCGGAAGCTCAGGCCGCCCTCCAGCACGCCGTCGAGGCCGAGCAGTTCGGTGGTTTCTGCCAGCAGCTCGCGGCTGGCGGCGCAGCTGGCGGGCCAGGTCAGCGCCCTGCAGTGGCGTTCGCCGGCGCTGGTGCTGGCGAAACTGGCCAGATGGGCGGCCAGGCGCGGCCATTCCAGAAGTTCAAGGGCTTCGGCGGCGATGGCGGCGTTCGCCCCTGGAACCGCGACGGCGACCTCTGGCCTCACCCCTGGCCACCGACGCTGGCGACCGGCGGCGCGGGGATCGCGGCGGCGCCAGTGTTGGAGGGGATGCCGGCGGGGGGCTCATAGAGCACCTCCAGCCAGTTGCCCTCCGGATCCTGCAGATAGAACGACGCCGTGCCGTCGCGGTGGTCGTGCACCTCCCCCACCGGATGGCCGCTGGCCGCCAGCTGGTCGTGCACCGCATCCACGGCAGCGCGATCCTCCAGGTGGAAGGCGAAGTGGGGCCCCGCCGCCCTGTATTCAGGGCTAAGCAGCGCCACCCCGTCGCCGGTGACGGGCGACTGCAGGTAGGCCCAGTCGGCGGCATCCCAGGTGAGGCGCAGCCCGAGGGCGGTGTAAAAGGCCTTGGCCCGCTCCATGTCGCTCACCCGGAGGGCGACATGGCCGAGGCGATGGACGGCGGCCGGCGCCATGGTGAAGGGGGTCACTGGGAGCATTCTCCCGCACCTGGGTGTGGCGTCGCGGCACGCAGGGCCATGCCCGGGGCGAATCCCCGTGGAGTGCCTAGGTTTTTCGGGAGCTCCGTGACCGCGAAGCGATGGGTCTGGCGAAGCGAGCGCTGGGCTTGCCCCTGCTTCTGGTCACCGTCCTCTCGGTCGCGGTGGTGGAGCCGGGGCCGTCGCCCACCCGCGCGGCGGGGCTGATCGTCCCGGCGCCGGCCGAAGCGGCTGGGCAGGAGATCGAGGTTCCCCAGGAGGTGCTGAGATGGGTCTACGCCGCCATCGAAGCCGGGGAGAAAGGCGATCTGGTGGAGGCGTTGCGCCTGCAGCGGCAGGTGAAGGACTGGGTGGAGGCGAATCTGCCCCCGCAACATCCTTTTCAGGCCTGGTCCCTGATCAATCTGGGCCGTTGGCTCCATCAGTCCGGCGGCCATCAGGAGGCTCTGGCGGCCTTGCTGAAGGCGGAGCAGATCCTGCGTGATTCGCTGAGCCGCAACCCCGCCACCCGCAGGGATCTGGTGACCACCCTCCACAACCTGGCCGAGACCTACAACAGCCTCGGCCGCCCCCAGGTGGCGGCAGCCATCACCGGCGAAGCGGTGCAGATCCTGCGGGAGCTCCGCAAGGGCGATCCCAAGATCCAGACCCCGCTGGCCCTGCAAGTGACAAGACTTGGCGTTTTTTATGGCGCGCTGGGTCGCGAGGCCGAAGCGCTGCCACTCAGCGAGGAGGGGGTGCGTCTCCTGCGGGAGCTGGGGACTGCGGATCCAGGCGCCCGCCTCCTCCTGGCCTGGGCGCTCGACAACCTGACGCTCCGGTACCTCCAGCTGGGACGCCCCCAGGACGCCCTGGCGCCCGCGGCGGAGGCGCTGAGCCTCAAGCGTGAGCAGGGGCAGGGCCATCCGGCCCAGAGGCTTGAGGTCGCCCGGGCGCTGCAGCCCCTGATCCAGGCCCATCTCGCCCTCGGACAACGGCAGCAAGCCCTGCCCCATGCCCGCGAGGGGGTCAGGATCTACCGGGAGCTGGCGCTGAGCGACCCGCGCTTCCGCGGCCCCCTGGTCGCGGCCCTCAACAGCCTGGCCACGGTCACCGCTGCCTTGGGAAGCCAGCTGGACGCGCTGGCCCTGGCGCGCGAAGCCGTGCAGATCGCCCGGCAGATGGTGAAGGACGATCCCCAGCAACGCCCCTCTCTCATCGATGCCCTGAGCCAACTGGGCGTTCGCTACGGCGAGCTGGGTCAGCCGCGGCAGGCCCTGGCGCCCACGCAGGAGAGCCTCCAGCTCCTGCGCGAACTGGTGACGACCCACCCGACCACGCGGGTGGACCTGGCCCGATCCCTCGACAATCTGGCGACCACCTATTGCGAGCTGGGGCAAAGCCTCCAGGCCTTGGACCCGTCCCAGGAATCGGTGGCGATCTGGCGGGTGCTGGCCGCCACCGATCCCCTCCATCGCGGCTCGCTGGCCAACGCCCTGAACACCCTGGGTAGAGCCCATGGCGAATCCAATCAGCTGCAGCAAGCCCTGGCTCCCCTGCTCGAATCCGTGCGGATTCTGCGGGACCTGGCCCGCGCCAACCCCCGCTATCAGGGCGATCTGGCCCGCTCGCTGAACAACCTGGGCTATCTGCGGCTGGTGCTGGGGCAGGCCGATCAGGCGCGGGTCCTGCTGGAGGAATCGCTCGCCCTGGTGAGCCCCCTGGCCGACACAAGCCCAGCCCTGCGGGCGGACATGGAACGCACCCGGGTCAATCTGCGGCGTCTGCAGCGTTGAGGGCCAGCCTGTGGCCTCTCCCCTCACCCCTGCCGCAACCAGACCGCCGCGTCGCAGGCGTGATACGTGAGGATCAGATCGGCGCCGGAGCGCTTGAAGCTGAGCAGGGTTTCCAGCACCACCGCCCGCTCGTCGATCCAGCCGCGTTCGGCGGCGGCCTTCACCATCGCGTATTCGCCGCTCACGTTGTAGGCGGCGATCGGCTGCTCGCTCTCCTGGCGCAGGCGATAGATGATGTCGAGGTAGGCCAGGCCGGGCTTCACCATCAGGATGTCGGCGCCTTCGCTCTCATCGAGCTGGCATTCGAGGATCGCTTCGCGGCCATTGGCCGGATCCATTTGGTAGGTGCTCTTGTCTTTGGGGATCGGCTTGCCGGCGGAGGCGCGGGGCGCGGAATCGAGGGCGTCGCGGAAGGGGCCGTAGTAGGCGGAGGCGTATTTGGCCGTGTAACTGATGATGCCCACGTGCTCGTAGCCGTCCTCATCGAGCGCCTCGCGGATCGCGCCGACGCGGCCGTCCATCATGTCGCTGGGGCCGATCAGATCGGCGCCGGCCCGGGCCTGGGCCACCGCCTGGCGGCAGAGGATCTCCACCGTGTCGTCGTTGAGCACCTCGCCGTCGGCGGAAACGATGCCGTCGTGGCCGTCGCAGGAGTAGGGATCGAGGGCCACGTCGGTCATGATCGCCATCTGCGGATGCACCTCCTTGAGGCGGCGGATGGCGCGGGGGATCAGGCCGTGCTCGTTGAAGCACTCGGCGCCGTCTTCTGTTTTGAGGCCATCGGCCACCTTCGGGAACAGCACCACGCAGCGGATGCCCAGCTCCCAGGCCCGGCCCACCTCCTCCACCAGCCCCTCCAGGCTCCAGCGGTTGGCCCCTGGCATCGAGCCGATCGGCTCGTTGCTGGCCCCTTCGTGCACGAACAAGGGATAGATGAAGTCGGTGGGGGCCACCTGGGTTTCGCGCACCAGGGCCCGCAGCGCGGGGGTCCGCCGCAGCCGGCGCGGTCGGTAGGTCAGCTCCATGGGGAGGGGAGGCATTGGCCGGATCCTACGGAGCGACCGCCGCCGCGACGGAGCCGGGATTCAAAGCCGGGCGGAGGCCACCCAGCCGGCGCGGGGATCGGCGCTGCGGGCCTGACGCAGCTGCTCCAGCAGGTGCCGTTCCTGCTCGCTGAGGCTGGCGGGCAGGCTCAGGCTGGGGGTGAGCAGCAGGTCGCCGCGGCCGCCGCGCAGGGGCCAGCCCTTGCCCTTGAGCCGCAGGCTGCGGCCCAGGGTCATCCCCGGCGGCACCTGCACGGTGGCCTCGCCATCGGGCGTGGCCACCACCACCTCGCCGCCGAGGGCCAATTCATCGAGGCTGAGGGGCAGTTCGGCCCGCAGTTGGTCGCCATCCAGCCGCCACACCGGATGGGGCTGGAGCTT
>JBILEP010000145.1:0-5634 GCA_044352045.1 Cyanobium sp.
CCGGCTGCCCCTGCCTGGCCTGCCGGCTCCACAGCCGCGCCTACCTCCACCACCTGGTGCGGGCCGAGGAGATGCTGGGCCGCACCTTGCTGAGCCTCCACAACCTCACGACCCTGCTGCGCTTCAGCACGGCCATGGCCCAGGCGATCGGGGAGGGTTGTTTTTCAGAGGATTTCGCTCCGTGGGAGCCGGCGTCTGAGGCCGCGCACACGTGGTAGCTTCCTGCTCCTGGAAGGCCTGCCCGGGCTTCGACGCGCCCTTCCCCGCCGCTCACCCTGATGCTCATGGCTCTCTCGCTGCTGGCCGGACTCCCCCTCCACGCCCCCCTTGCCCAGCTGCCTGAGGCGTATCAGGCCTTCGGCCCCCTGGTGGACATCCTGCCGATCATCCCCCTCTTCTTCCTGCTGCTGGCCTTCGTGTGGCAGGCCTCGGTGGGATTCCGCTGACGGTCAGCCCCGCTCAGCCCTGGCGCAGCACCGCCCAGGCGAACCGTGGCAAGGCGAGCATGCGGCGCCACCGGTGCGGTTCCTGCAGCAGCCGGTACAGCCACTCGATCTGAAGCGCGCCCATCCAGGCTGGCGCCCGCTTCTTCACCCCCGCCCAGACATCGAAGCTGCCGCCCACCCCCATCCACAGGCCGGTGCGTGGACCGAGATGGTGGATCCAGGTTTCCTGACGCGGCACCCCCAGGGCCACCAGCACCAGATCGGGCCGCAATTCCAGGAGCCGCCGCTCGAGACCCGGCCAGGCCTCCGCGCTCTGGTAGCCATGGCAGGCGAGGGCGAGTTGCAGTCCGGGAATCTCCGCCGCCAGCCGCTCCCGCAAATGCGTCATCGTCTCCGGCGAGCCGCCCACCAAGGCCACGCGCCAGCCCCGCTCCGCCCCGTGCTGCAGCAGCCGCCAGGCCAGTTCGATGCCGGGGCTGCGGCGCACCCGGAAACCCTGCCGCCCCAGCGCCCACACCACTCCGGCACCATCGGGAATCACCAGCTCGGCCGACTCGATCACCGCCGCCAGAGCCGGCTCCGAGCGGGCCGCCATCGTCATCTCGGCGTTGAGGGTGACAACCTGGCCACCGCCGCTGTCGCGGAGTGTGAGCGCTGCGCCGAACACATCAGCGCAGACATTCACTGGAATTCCTAACACGCGGGTTCGGACCGGTGCGGTCACAATGGCTGCCATGGCCGGGGGGGTCTGCAGGAGAAAATCTAAAGTCCTGCCTCCGGTGGTGAACGCAACATGGCCCAGGGTCCCGCCTCCACCGCTCCGGCGCCCTCCACCGCTCCGGCGCCCTCCGCCGCCGTTCCCTCCGCCGCCGTCCCCTCAGGCGCCGACCCCGATCTCCCGGCTGCCCGCCCGGCCGCCGATCCCCAGGCCTGGGCCCTGCTTCAGGAGCTCGACCGGCAGATCGACGCGGTGGTGCTCAGCCGTCAGCATCCGCTGACCGGTCTGTTGCCGGCCAGCACCGCCCACACCGTGCATGGCAACTACGGCGACGCCTGGGTGCGCGACTGCGTGTACTCGATCCAGTGCGTCTGGGGCCTGGCCCTGGCCCACCGTCGCCTGCGGGGGGCCTGCCGCCGTGCCTTTGAGCTGGAGCAGCGGGTGCTGCTGCTGATGCGTGGCCTGCTCTCCGCCATGCTGCGCCAGTCGGCCAAGGTGGAGCGCTTCAAGAGCAGCCTCGATCGGCTCGACGCGATCCACGCCAAGTTCGACACCGCCAGCGGCGACCCCGTGGTTGCCGACGATGGCTGGGGCCACCTGCAGCTCGACGCCACCGGCCTGTTCCTGCTGCAGCTGGCCCAGCTCACCCGCTCCGGCCTGGTGGTGGTGCAGAGCAGCCACGAGCGCGACTTCGTCCAGAACCTGGTGTATTACGTCTGTCGCGCCTATCGGGTGGCCGACTACGGCATCTGGGAGCGGGGCGATAAGGGCAACCACGGCATGCCGGAGCGCAATGCTAGCTCGATCGGTCTGGTCAAGGCCGCCCTGGAGGCCCTTGAGGGCGTGGATCTGTATGGGCCCCACGGCGATGGCAGCTGCTGCCTGGCGATCCCCCACGATGCGGTCGTGCGCCTGCGCCGTGCTCTCGCCGCCCTGCTGCCGCGGGAATCAGCCAGCAAGGAGGCCGACAGCGCCTGCCTCTCGGTGATCGGCTATCCCGCCTGGGCCGTGGATGACCCGGCTCTGGCGGAGCGCACCCGCGCCAAGATCCGCGGCGACCTAGGCGGCGCCTATGGCTACAAGCGCTTCCGCCGCGACGGCCATCAATGTGTGGTGGAAGACGTCACCCGCCTGCACTACGAGCCGGAGGAGCTGGCCGAGTTCGAGCACATCGAGTGCGAATGGCCGCTGTTTCACGCCTATGAGCTGATCACCGCCTGCTGCGAGGAGCGCTGGGAGGAGGCCCGCCGCTGGCGCCGGCGCCTCGCTGAGCTGAGCGTGGAGGTGGATGGCGTGCCCCTCCTGCCTGAGCTTTACCTGGTGAGCGAGCAGGCGATCGCGGCGGAGCGGCGCAACCCCGGCAGCCAGCCCCGCCAGCCGAATGAAAACGTGCCGCTGCTCTGGACCCAGAGCCTCACCTGGCTCTCCGATCTGCTGCTGCATGGCCTGATCACGCCGGAGGATCTCGATCCCTGTCAGCGCCGCCTCGGTGCCCCCCTCGGGGCGGCGGAGGTGCTGGTGAGCCTGGTGCCCGCTGACGCCGGCATCGCCGCCGCTCTGTGCCAGGCCGGCCTGCCGGTGGCCGATCCCCTCGACGCCGCCCAGCCTGCCGCCGATGGCGCGCCCCGCATCGCCAGCTCCCGCGAGCTGGCCCAGCGCATGGCCACGGTGGGCGCCAACGCCCGGCTCGGCCTGTCCGGACACCCTCCGGTGCGGATGGAAACCATGGCCACCGCCCGCCTCTACCGGCTCGGCGACGAGCTGGTGGCCTATCTGCCGGCGGTGCTCGAGGAGGACACCTTCTACCTGGCGGACGATCCCCTGCAGCTCGTGGACACGGTGGCCGCGGAGGTGCGGCTGCTGCGGCGCCACTGGCGCGGGGCGGGGGCGCCGCTGCTGTTGGTGCCGGTGGCCGCGGCCGCCTTCCAACGCGACCCGGAGGCCTTTTTGGCCCTCGGCCGCGAGCTGCTCGGCGGCCAGCTGGAGGGGGTGCCGGTGCAGCTCGCGCCGGTGCGGGAGCTGGTGAGCCAGGCCAGCGTGGTGGAGCTTCCCCACCAGGCCCTGGCCGCCTGCGACCTCTGGCCCAGCCAACAGACGCTGCTGCCGCCGAGCACCAGCCGCACGCCCCTCACCGCCCAGCAGGAGCAGGAGCTGGAGGAGTTCCCCGTGGCGGAGCTGGCGGAGCGCCTCTGGCACAGCCGTTCGTTGGAGGAGCAGGCGGAGCTGCTGGAGCTGCTCGGCCGCCGGCTGGGGCCGAATGCCCGCCTGCAGGGCCCCAGGCCGGGACCGGCGGTGAAGCTGATCACCCTGCTGCAGGAGGTGTACCGCCGCGCCCTGGTCCGGGCCGATTGGAACGTGGTGCGCCGGGCCGCCGGTGCCATGGGATTGGTGCACCCCCGCCTGGAGGATGCCCTCACCGATCTGCTCGTGCGCCAGAAGCAGGTGGTGGTGGGCCGCAACTACACCAACGACGCCCTGATCGTCCAACCCCTCGGCAGCCTTTCGATCGCCTCCCGCATCCGTCGCTACGGGGGGGAGGACGCCCGGGAGGGAATGCTGCAGCAGGAGTTGCTGCTCGCCATCGACAGCCTGACGCGGTTGGAGCCCAATCTGCTCAGCGGCAGCCTCACCCTGCAGCTCGGCCAGCTGTTGCTCCTGCTCACCAGCGAGCTGGCGGCCGCGGCGGATCTCAACCCCAGCGAGGCCTTCGAGGCCCTCTGCTCCCTTCCGCCCCACCAGATCCGGCGGCGGCTGCGGGCGGTGCTGGCGGATGTGGAGCATGCCCGGGCGGCGTTGCAGCGCAAGGAGCAGCTGCACCTTCGCGGTCGCGTGCGCTGGCAGGTGCCCGATCCGCTGGAGGAGCTGCCCAAGGGGGGCGGCTGGCTCCAGCACCGCATGCGTCTGGGTGCCCTGGGGCGGGTGCCCCGCAACTTCCACGCGGGCATCTGGGATCTGCTGCACCACTGCCGCGGCATCGTGATCGGCGACAAGCTGGAGCGGCGCAACCGTCTGGAGAGCGCCCCGCTGCTGAGTGAGAAAACACCGGGTGAACGCAACTTCGCCTCCCTGGTGGAGCAACTCCTGGGCAAGATCGAGGCGCCCGAGTACCGGCAGCTCTGCACGGAAACCCTGCTCACCCTGATCGCCTTTGTCACCGCCAACCCCCAGGTGCAGTTCGACGATGATCTGGCCCTCGACGTGGTGATCGGTCACGCCGTGCGGGTCGGCTGGCAGCAGTTGCACCCGCAGGTGCCAGCGGCCGACTACGGCGTTTACAAGGGAGATGCCTGGGAGTTGTTTTATCGCTCCTCCCCGGCCGATTGCCGGCGTTGGCAACTGTTGGCCTTGCAACAGCTCACCAGTGGGAATTGAATGTAAGAACCAGTCTGTTGAGGGGAAGCTACAGGCTCAAGGAGTGTTTGAACCTGTAGCGATCACGGTGTTGTGCTGCTGGTGAAGACTTTGGCTCCTCGGTGGCAGCCCAGGAACACTGGACGGGCCGTCATTGGAAGAGGAAAGCGTGCAGATTCCCCAGTGGTTCCATGGCCGTGGCGGCGGTGGACCGGCTGGTACTCCACGCGACGGACATGGTCAGGATCCAGGCCCGGCTTCCGTTCCAGGCCGAAACAAGGGACGAACCCAAACCCGTGAACCGATTGACACGGGACACCATGAGCCACTGCCAGCCCCGCTGCCCCGTGGGACTGTTTGAGGTCGGCCATCGGGTCGTCAACACTGCGCTGATGCGCTGGCGAATCGTGGCAATCTCCCCACGACTGATCTCCACCTCCAGCAGCTGATTCAGCAACGCCTGGGTCTTGCTGAAACTCAAGGGGTAGGCACTGCCCAGAAGGTCCACCAGGGAACTGAAACGGTGCTCGATCACCTGATGGCGCAACGGATCTGGATCCTCTCCCTCAAGCAACGAGCCGCAGCGGCAGCAGCTCCCGCCCCGACCCGGGATGGCCCGGCTGGCCACCGCGTTCGTGGCCACTGCGCTTGCATCGCTTGTTGCCAGCCCGTCAGCTTCCGGAATCCCGGCAGGAGGCGTGCCCATCACAGGCGATCTCTGCCTGAGATGCAACCCGGAATCAAGCTGCCGTCAAGGGTTCAGCAGGGATGATGTTCGCTGTGAGCTGTCCAGGCCCCTGAACGGATGCATCTGATTATGGTAATCATGACGCCAATCGGACAAAGGGGTTGAGGCGGGACAGTAAAAGAGGTATCATGTATAGGCTTAAATTCTCTTATGTCAATGATTGCCATAGGTTTAAATTCTGAATCATGAGCAAAATACTAGTTACGTCTAATTGTCAAACTGGCGGCATTGCGTCAGGCCTAAAAGCCATGTTGCCGGAATACCATATCGAGCCATTTCCAGTTACACGTCTAAATGCGGAGAATGAGCTTGAATCGCTAAACAGTATATTAAGCACAGAAGATGTATGGGTAAGCATAAATCCCAGGCCT
>JBILEP010000146.1:0-5610 GCA_044352045.1 Cyanobium sp.
CACCGCCGCCACCCCCGGCAGTTCGCAGCGACCTCCAGGAGATCACCGCGCCGATGGTGGGCACCTTCTACCGGGCCCCGGCCCCTGGCGAACCCCCGTTCGTCGAGGTTGGCAACCGCATCAACGCCGGCCAGCCCGTCTGCGTTCTGGAGGCCATGAAGCTGATGAATGAGCTCGAGGCCGAGGTCAGTGGCGAGGTGATGGAAATCCTTGTGGACAACGGCACGCCGGTGGAGTTCGGCCAGGTGCTGATGCGCATCAAGCCCGGCTGAGCCCCAGCTCCCAGGCGGTTTCGATGGCTGCCGCCATGCTGTCGGGCCTGGCGATGCCTCGGCCGGCGATGGCGAAGCCGGTGCCGTGGTCGGGGGAGGTGCGCAGGAAGGGGAGGCCCAGGGTGGTGTTGACCGCGGCGTCGAAGGCCAGCAGCTTCACCGGGATCAAGCCCTGGTCGTGGTACAGGGCCAGGTAGCCGTCCGCCCCGCCGCCCCGGCCCGCCCAGGCCGCCGCCGCCTCCAGCCAGCAGGTGTCCGGCGGCAGCGGCCCCTCCAGCACCACTTCCGGATGCCGCTCCCGCCAGGCCGCCAGGCAGGGGATCAGCCAGTCCCGTTCCTCGCAGCCCAGGGCTCCCTCCTCGCCGGCGTGGGGGTTGAGGCCCGCCACCACCAGCCGCGGCTGCTCCCGGAAGCGGCGGCAGAACGCCAGCAGGGCCTCCAGCTTGGCCGCCACCCGCGCGCTGTTGAGGCGCTTCGGCACGTCGGCGAGGGGCAGGTGGGTGGTGGCCAGGAGCGTGTTCAGCCGCCAAGCGCCGTGGGGGGCGCGGGCGGTGAACAGCATCGCGGCTTCCGCCACCCCGCAGAGCTCCGCCAGCCGCTCGGTCTGGCCGGGGTAGGCATGGCCGGCCGCGTGCCAGCTCGCCTTGCAGATCGGTGCCGTCACCAGGGCCTGGCAGCGTCCCTGGCGCACCTCCTCCACGGCCCGGCTAAGCCAGGCGAAGCTCGCCGCCCCGGCCTCCGGGCCGCTCAGCCCGGGTTCTACCGCCACGGGTAGGGGGATATCCAGCACGGCGAAGTCGGCCGGATCGGCCAGATCCCCGCCGCTGGCGCCGCCCAGCCGCCGGTAGCTCTCCGCCAGCCAGCGCCGGCAACCCACGAGCAGCACGCTCTGGGGATCGGCCCGCAGCCGGCTCAGGGCCCGCAGGGTTACCTCGGCGCCGATGCCGGCGGGATCCCCCAGGGCGATGGCAAGGCGGCCGGCTCGGCTCATGATGGGGATGTTGCCAGTGCACGGGCCCCCATGCTGCGGTGGTTCTTGGTCGGGTTGTTGCTGGCGGGGGTCGGCGTCGGCTGCCAGCGGCAATGGATCCGGGTCGATTCCCGCAAGTTCTTCACCGACATCAACCTGCCCTTCCTGGCGGATCCCGAGCCCACCCGCCAGTTCCAGTTCAAGACGGGAGGCTTCTAGGGCCCAGGTCCTCCTCCTCGGCCAGGCAGGCCCGGTAGCCCTCCCGGTAGGTGGGATGGAGCAGCCGATAGCCAAGGGTCTCGCGCAGCATGCGGCCGTCGGCCCGGCGGTTTTCAGCCCAGAAGCTGCGCGCCATCGGGCTCAGGTTGGCCTCCACCGAGGCCCATGGCTGCAGCTCCGGCAGGGGCAGCCTCAGCAGATGGGCCGCGTAGCCGAGGGTTTCGCTCGACGGGCAGGGAAAGGCGTCGGCCACGATCACGGTGCCGGGTCGGCGCTCCGGCGGCAGGGTGAGGCAGTGCAGCACCGCCCCGACGATGTCGTCGACGTGCACGCGCGAGAACACCTGGCCGGGTTTGTGGACCAGGCGCGCCTCCCCTCGCCGCAGTCCGGCGAAGGGGCTGCGGCCGGGGCCGTAGATCGCCGGCAGCCGGAACACCTGCAGCGGCAGTCCGCTCGCCCGCCAGGCCCGCTCGCAGGCCAGCCGGGCTGCGCTGCGGCCAGGGGCCGGGTTGGGGGCGCTCTCTTCGTTCACCCAGTCCCCGCCGCGATCGCCGTAGACGCCGGTGGTGGAGAGGTAGCCCACCCAGGCCGGTCCCAGCGCGCTCAGGGTGGCCCCGAGGTGCTCCAGCACCGGATCCCTCCCCTCTGGATCGGGGGGGATCGTCACCAGCACGTGGCTCACGCCCGCCAGGTCGGCGGCGCAGGGCCGCTGCCCCGCCGGCCCGTCGAAGCGCAGCCAGCCGAGGGCCGAGGGGGATCCGGACGACGGCGGGGGCGGCGGCGTCGGGCCGCGGTGGGTAAGCAGCACAGGCACCCCCCGCGCCGCCACGGCCGCGGCCAGCCGTTGGCCGGTGTAGCCCCCGCCCACCACCAGCAGGCCGGTGAGGCCCCAGGGGTTGACAGTTCTCGCCTCTGTCAGTACATCTGTACCACGTTCAGATCGGTTGACCGTGTTCGCCACCCCGTTCGCCACCTCCGTGTCCCCGTCCATGCGGCTCTCGGCCCAAGCTGGCTGCCTCTCTACCGCAGCCGCGCCCCGGCGCACGCCAGCTCTCCGTCGCCCGGCCGCCGGGGGCCCCGCCCCGGTGGCGGCCGCCGTGGGGGTGCCCCTCGCCCTGGCGGGAGTGCTCCTCGCCATGGCGATGCTGGTGGCGCCCGAGCAGCCCGCCCATCAGGAGGCCATCTGCCAGCGCCACAACGGCGTGGCGGCTTGCCGGGTCTGGTGATCGGCGTGCCGTTCCGGGCTGCCCGCCAGCCCAGCGGCGGCTGAGCCCCCCGGGCCGGCGGGGGAAACCCACAGCAGCAGCCGCTCCGCCAGTTGCATGTCCCCGCCGGTCCAGGCCCGCAGGGCCATCGCCCGGCGCGCGTCATAGAAGTTCTGCTGGCGGTACCAGATGAAAGCGTCGCTGTCCCCCTTGCGGCCGTTGCAGGGCAGGCAGGCGGGCACGCAGTTTTCGGTCACGCTGGCCCCGCCCCGGCTGAGGGGATGGACGTGGTCGATCGATTCGGAAGGGTTGCCGCAGTAGATGCAGGAATGGCCGGTGCGGCGGTGGAGCGATTGCCGCCAGCGTCTCGCACGCAGCTTGGGGCAGAGATCCTCCAGGAAAACCCCATCGCCCGCGTGCATGGACGCCCTTCGATTGGCGGAAGTTTGGCGACGGCCGCAGGGGTGTCAATGTGTCGGAGACGTCACTTTGCGCGATTGGCGGCCTCCCTCGTCCAGATGCGCCTGGGCCCTGCGGGGCTGATCGAGGTGGTGAGTCCCTTCGATGCCGTCACCCATGCCCAGTTGCGGGCGGTGCGCCCCGCCGGCCGCTGGTTGGCCCGCCGGGGTTGCTGGGAGTTCCCCTTCGAGGCCATCGCGATCCTGGAGCACCAACTCGCCGGCCGCTTCCCCCTCACCCCCGACCTGGAGCGCTGGATCGCCTGGAGCCGCCAGCCCCTGCCGCCCCTGCCAGCCCATCGCGCCCTGGTGGCCGCCGCCGAATTGGAGCGGCCCCTGCTCGACGGCCGCCGCCTGCTGACCCACCAGCGGGCGGCCGTGCGCTGGCTGCTGGCGCGACGGGGGGCGATCCTGGCGGACGCCATGGGCCTGGGCAAGACGCTCACCGCCCTGGCGGCCGCCCGCGCCATGGGCCGTCTGGCGGACTGCCGCATCCTCGTGGTCGCCCCGGCCGGCCTGCACCAGCACTGGCGGGCGGAGGCGGCCGCCCTGGAGCTGCGCCTGGAGCTGCACAGCTGGGCGCGTCTGCCCGCCGAGCTGCCGGAGGCGGGCACCGTGCTGATCGCCGATGAGGCCCACCACGCCCAGAACCTCTCGGCCCGCCGCACCCTCGCCTTCCTGCGCCTGGCCCGCCATCCGCGCCTGCGGACGATCTGGCTGCTCACCGGCACGCCGATGCGCAATGGCCGGCCGATGCAGCTGTTGCCGCTGCTGGCGGCCATCGGCCATCCCCTCGCCGCCGATCAAGCCGCCTTCGAGGAGCGCTACTGCCAGGGCCACTGGCGCGAGCGGGGCGGTCGCCGCATCTGGCAGGCCAGCGGCGCCTCCCGGCTGGGGGAACTGCAGCGGCTGGTGCGGCCCCTGGTGCTGCACCGCAGCAAACAGCAATGCCTCGATCTGCCCCCCAAGCAGCGTCGGCTGCATCCGGTGTTGCTCGATCCGGCGGCGGCCCGCCGCTTCGATCGGCGGCTGCAGGCCCGGGTGGAGGCCTATCGCCTGCGGGCCGAGCGCGGCGAGGTGCGCCGCGATGCCGAGGTGCTGGCGGTGCTCACCGCTTTGCGTCAGATCGGATCGGCCTTCAAGTTGGCTGCGGCGATCCGCCTGATCGAGAAGCTGCGCGCCGAGGGGGAGGCGGTCGTGGTGTTCACCGCCTTTGTGGCCAGCGCCCGCGAACTGCACCAGCGTTGCGGCGGCGAGCAGGGATCCCTGCTGCTGGAGGGGTCGGTGCCGGTGCGGCGTCGCCCGCCCCTGGTGGCGGCGTTCCAGGCGGGCGCCCGCCCCCTGCTGATCGCCACCTACGGCACCGGCGGCTTGGGGTTCACCCTGCATCGGGCCCGACATGTGCTGCTGCTGGAACGCCCCTGGACCCCCGGCGATGCGGAACAGGCGGAGGACCGCTGCCATCGCATCGGCATGGGCGCCAGCCTCACCTGCCACTGGCTGCAGCTGGGGGTCGCGGATCGCTTCGTCGACGACCTGATCGCCGGCAAGGCCGAGCGGATCGGGGAGCTCTTCCACAGCCCGCAGGCGCTGGGTCGTCGCCGCGAGCTGGTGGACCTCGGCCGCCGCTTGCTCGACCAATGGCCCCGCGGCTGAACCGCAACCCCCCTCTGTCCAGGGCCCCCTCAGTCGCGGCAGCTCGCCAGACGCAGGCGCAGATCGTTGCGCAGCAGGGGATCGAGCGGTTCGCTGGGGCGGGCGGCCACCAGCTTCGCCGCCGCCGCGATGTCCTGGCAGGCCTTGACCGTGTCGCCCCGCAGCGTGTGGATCAGGAAGCGATCATTGAGGGGCTGGGGGTCGCGCGGGAAGCGCGCCACCACCCGATCGCAGCGCCGCAAAGACTGGTCGAGCTGATCCATGCTCAGGTCCCGCAGGCAGTCGCTGTGGGAGATGCGGCGCTGGGGCAGGGGCTCCTCGGCACAACCGCCGATCAGGATGAGCGCCAGGGGCAGGGCCCACCAGTGGCCGCGGGGCGTGGGTCGCGCGGTTGGCTCAGTTGCTGGTGTACCGGTCACTCCGGGTCATGGTGCTGCCGACCTCCGCTCTACCACCGGGCCTGGAGGCGGGGGCGGACTCCACGGCCGTCGCCCCGGGCTGGCTGCGCCGGTAGAGCTCGCCGAGATAACGGCCGCAGTCTGGATACGTGCCGGGGTTGTTGACCACCGCCTCGGTGATCAACACGGCGGCGTGCTCAGGGGAGGTCTTGAACATGCTGGCGCTCTGTCGCTTGATCAGGGCGTAGGCGGCGGTCCAGCTCACCTGGTGGTCGTTGCCGTTGTTGCGCATGAAGCAGTACACCTGGGCGCCCTTGGCTCCAGGGCCGTCGGTGACGGCCGCCTGGGCCGGCGATGGCCCGATCAGAGCCAGGCAGGGGCTGCCCAGGGCGAGCAGCGCAAGCAGGGAGGAGCGCAACGGTGAGGAGAGGG
>JBILEP010000147.1:0-5582 GCA_044352045.1 Cyanobium sp.
CGAGACCCTGGCGCGGGCGCGGCAGCGCTGGCCGGAGGCGGAGCCGGTGTTCGTGGTGGGCAGCGACCTGCTGGCCCAGATCCCGCGCTGGCGCGCCGCGGACGCCTGGCTGCCGGGCTGCCGCCTGGCGGTGGCGCCCCGCCAGGGCTGGCCCGTGCTGGCGGCCGACCTGGACAACCTGGAACGGCGCGGCGCCCGGCTGGAGCTGCTGCCCCTGGAACTCCCCGCCAGCGCCAGCTCCGAGCTGCGCGATCGCCTGGCCCAAGCCACCGCGGCGCCGCCGACGGCCGTGGGGCTTGCGGCGGAAGATCTGCCGCCCGAGCTCTGGCCGGTGCTGCTGCAGCACAATCTCTACGGCCACAGCCGCCCCTGACCCTCCCGCCGATGCGCCTCGCCCTGGCCCAGCTCGATGCCCTGGTGGGGGATCTGGACGGCAACGCCCGCCGCATCCTGGCGGCCTGCCACGAGGCCGCCGCCGCCGGCGCCGATCTGGTGCTCACCCCGGAGCTGTCGCTCTGGGGCTATCCGCCGCGGGATCTGCTGCTGCGTCCCGCCCTGCTGGAGCGCCAGGCGATCGCCCTCGACGGCCTGGCGGCCGCCCTGCCCGAGGGCCTGGCCCTGCTGGTGGGGCTGGCTGAGCCGCTGGCCGGCGCCGACCAGCCCCACCTGCACAACGCCCTGGCCCTGGTGGAGGGGCGCCGCTGGCGGGTGGTGGCCCGCAAGCGGCTGCTGCCCAGCTACGACGTGTTCGATGAGCGGCGCTACTTCCGCCCCGGCGACAGCGCCGCGGTGCTGGAGCTGGAGCGGCGGGGCCGGCTCTGGCGCCTGGGGCTCACCATCTGCGAAGACCTCTGGGTGGAGGAAGACCTGCAGGGCCACCGGTTGGCGGGAGTCGATCCGATCGGGGCTCTGCTGGAGCACCGGATCGACCTGCTGCTCAACCTCTCGGCCTCGCCGTTCGGCCAGGGCAAGCTGGAGCTGCGCCATCGCCTGGCCGCCCGGGCCGCCGCCCGCCTCAGCGCGCCGGTGGTGTACGTGAACCAGGTGGGCGGCAACGACGAGCTGGTGTTCGATGGCGCCAGCTTCTGCGTCGACGCCAGCGGCAACCTGGCCCTGCAGCTGGCCAGCTCGGCGGAGGCCCTGGCCCTCTGGGAGGTGCCTGGCGCCGGAGCCGGCGAGGCGGCCGCCACCGGGAGCACCCTGGAGCCGCCGCTGCTGATTCCTGCCCCGCCGGCGCCGGAGCAGCTGCTGCGCGCCCTGGTGCTTGGAGTGGGCGATTACGCCCGCAAATGCGGCTTCGCCAGCGCCCTGCTCGGCCTCAGCGGCGGCATCGACTCGGCCCTGGTGGCGGTGATCGCCGCCGCCGCCCTCGGCGCCCAGCAGGTGGAGGCCCTGCTGATGCCCTCCCCCTACAGCTCCGAAGGATCCCTGCGGGATGCCACCGCCCTGGCGGAACGCCTGGGCGTGATCCACCGGGTGCTGCCGATCACGCCGCTGATGAAGGGCTTCGACACGGCCCTGACCGGTGCGCTCGGACAGGCGCCGGCGGGCCTGACGGCGGAGAACCTGCAGTCGCGCATCCGCGGCACCCTGTTGATGGCGGTGGCCAACCAGCAGGGCCGGCTGCTGCTCTCCACCGGCAACAAATCGGAGCTGGCGGTGGGCTACTGCACCCTCTACGGCGACATGAACGGCGGTCTGGCGGTGATCGGCGACCTGTACAAGAGCACCGTCTTCGCGCTCTGCGAGTGGCTCGACAGCGCCGCCGCCGCCCCCGCCCGCGCCAGCCTCGGCCTGCCGGCCCAGGGGGAGCTGATCGGCGCGGCGATTCGCCACAAGCCCCCCAGCGCCGAGCTGCGACCCGACCAGCGCGACAGCGATTCGCTCCCCGATTACGGCGAGCTCGATCCGATCCTCAAGCGCCTGGTGGAGGAGCTGGCCAATCCGGAGCAGCTGGTGGCCGAGGGGGCCGATCCCGCGGTGGTGCAGCGGGTGGCCCAGCTGCTGCAACGCGCCGAGTTCAAGCGCCGCCAGGCCGCTCCGGCCCTGAAGGTGAGCGGACGGGCCTTCGGCAGTGGCTGGAGGATGCCGATCGCGGCGGCGGCGGAGGGCATCCTCTGAAGCTTTGGCGCAGCCTGGGGCCAGCCAGGGAGAGGGCCGGGCTTAGGGTCATCGGATCGGTCTCCGCGGATTTCCCGGCCCATGGCAAGCACCGGCCTGGCGGCTCCCCTCGGCTCCCCGCTGGCCAGCATTGGGGTACCCACCGAGATCAAGCGCGATGAGCAGCGGGTGGCCCTCACCCCCGACGGGGTGCGGGAGCTGGTGGGCCACGGCATGGAGGTGCGGGTGCAGGCGGGCGCGGGCCAGGGGGCCGGCATCGGCGACGACGACTACCGGGCCGCCGGCGCCCAACTGGTGAGTCGGGAGGAGGCCTGGGCCGCCCACCTGGTGGTGAAGGTGAAGGAGCCGCAACCGGAGGAATTTGAAT
The DNA here is from genome assembly GCA_044352045.1 of Cyanobium sp. Classification (GTDB taxonomy): domain Bacteria; phylum Cyanobacteriota; class Cyanobacteriia; order PCC-6307; family Cyanobiaceae; genus Cyanobium. Next base: position 2,489 of record JBILEP010000147.1, read on the forward strand.
TCCTGCGCCCCGATCTGGTGCTGTTCACCTACCTGCACCTGGCCGCCTATCCGGAGGTGGGGGAGGCGCTGCTGGAGGCGGGCACCACGGCGGTGGCCTACGAAACGGTGCAACTGGAGGATGGCAGCCTGCCCCTGCTGGCGCCGATGAGCGAGATCGCTGGTCGGTTGGCGGCCCAGGTGGGGGCCCACCTGCTGGAGCGGCCCCACGGCGGACGGGGGGTGCTGATCGGCGGCTGCACCGGCGTCCGGCCGGCGCGGGTGGTGGTGCTGGGGGCGGGCAGCGTCGGTTGGAACGCGGCCCGCATCGCCGCCGGCATGGACGCGGAGGTGTACCTGCTCGACCGCTCCCCGGTGAAGCTGCGCGAACTGGAACCGTCCCGCCGGGGTCGGATGGTCACGCTGGTGAGCAACAGCACCCTGATCGAGCGGCTGGTGCCCGACGCCGACCTCCTGATCGGCGCGGTGCTTCTCCCCGGCGGTCGCGCCCCCACCCTGGTGTCGGAAGCGCTGGTGCAGCGCATGCAGCCGGGCTCGGTGATCATCGATGTGGCGATCGACCAGGGCGGTTGCATCGCCACCAGCCGGGAGACCACCCACACCGATCCGGTGGTGACCATCCACGGGGTGCAGCACTACGCGGTGGGCAACATGCCCGGCGCCGTGCCCTTCACCTCCACCGAGGCCCTGGTGAGCGTCACCCTGCCCTACATCCTCGTGATGGCCGGCCGGGGGCTGGTGGAAGCGGTCACCGACCGGCCCGAACTGCTCTCCGGCCTGAACACGGTGAACGGTGCGGTGTGCCATCCGGGCGTGGCCAAGGCGCTGGGGGTGGCGCCGCGCCACCCGATGGCCTGCCTGCGCTAGCCCTCGGGCGGCTCCCCGGACGGCGGCTCCCCTGACGGTGCTGGGGGCGCCGCCGCGAGGGTGGCCCGGCGGCGGCGCTCCACAAGCACCAGACCGGCGCCTCCCCCAAGGGCGGCGACGGCCACCAGCCAGGGCCAGGGCGAGGTGGCCGAGCTGGGCGCGGCGGCGGGCGGACGGGATGGGGCGCCCAGGCGCGCGGGGGGCAGCGGCGGCAGGGGTGGCAGGCCGGCATTCGGCCCCGGCGGCATCCCTTGCGGAGAACCGGGGGGCATCATCGGCCGCATGCCCGGGCGCAGCATCAGGGCGGGCCGCCTGCCGGGCGGAGGCATCCCCGCCCCTGGTGGAGGACCCGCCTCCGGCCCGGGCGCCCCGGGGGCCGGCGTGATCGGAATCCGTCCGCTAGCGGGCGGCCGCAGGCGCGGCGAGCCGGCGCCCGCGGGCCCCGGCAGGGTGAGGGGGGCGGGCCTGGCCTCGGGTGGAGGACCCTCCGGCTGCCAGATCGGCACCGGCCCCTCCTCACCCCCAAGGCCCGAAGGGGCGGGTTTCTCCTTGGCGGCGGGTTTCTCCTTCGCCGACGGCGGAGCCTGCTGGGCCAGCGCGGGGGCCAGGGGGGGCAGCGGCGCCAATGCCAGCCAAGGGGACGCCGCCAGCGCCACCAGGGTCAGGCCGGGGGTCGATCCCAGGGGTGCCGGAAGGCCCATGACGGCGCGATGGAAGTGCAACGACGCTACCCGCGATCCGAGCCGTCCTCCAGAGGCGCCAGGGGCCGGGCCAGCGCCGCCGGGTCGATCCCCTCCCGCAGGGCCAGCACCAGCCCCGCCGCCTCGGCGTAGCTGGCCACCGTCAAGATCTCCAGCCCCAGGGCCGCGCCGTCCACCGCCAGCAGGCAGGGGTTGCCCGCCACGGCGATCAGCGGCACCCCCCGCTCGGCGCAGGCCAGCACCGCTTCTCCCCCCAGCGCCCCCGCCGGCGCCACCACCGCCCCCAGGTCGGCTCCATGCAGCAGGCCGGCGCCAGTGGCGGGCTCGGGGCGCAGGTCGGGGGCGCGGCTCAGCCCCACCAGGACGCAGGGCAGGAAGGTGTGGCCCAGCTCCTCGGCAGCGGCGCGGGGATCCAGGCCCGGCTCCGGCTCCAGCGGCGCCAGGGCGGGAGCGTGGGCGCAGGGGATGCCCAGGTGGCGCACCAGCAGGTGGCTGATCACCGCCTCGGCGCCGGCCAGGGCGTCCACGCCGGAGCCAGCCCGGTAGGCGGCCAGGGCCTCGCTGCCGAGGTCGTCGGGGAAGCGGGCCACCACGGCGATGGCGGTGGCGCCCGCCTGGCGCAGCCGCTCCCCCGCCCGCAGCAGGGCATCGGGCCGCTGCAGCGACCCCCAGCTGGCGCCGCTCGGCCCGGCCCGCAGGCTCACCCCTAAGGGCGCGTCGCTCTCCAGCACCGGGCCGATCGTCAAGCCGAGGCTGGCGCGGCAGGCCTCGGCCACCTGGCGGTGACGCAAGCGCAGCTCCGGCTCGATGGCCGCATCGAGCAGCAGGCCCAGCCGCTGACGGCGCACCGGCGCCAGGGCGATCTCACCGGCGGCGAAGCGGTTGAGGCTCCAGCCCTCCACGTAGTGCAGGCGGGGGTCGCTCCAGTAGAGGGCCGCGGCGTTGAGGGCGTTGGGATGGGTGATCAGGCAGCCGCTGGCGGCCGCCAGCAGCCGGGCCGCCGGCAGGCCGTCGCCGGCGTAACCGCCGATGGCGCAGCCCACGCCGGTGGGGATGACCAGCAAGGTGGGCAGGGGCGGCGCGCTCACAGGGGCTCCAGGAGCTGCACCCCCTCCAGCCGCAGGCCGCGCTGCGGATCCACCGCCGTGATCGCCCAGCGCAGGGGCTCGATGCCGGCCGCCGCGAAGGCGGCGCGCAACTGGGGCAGCAGGGCGCCGGGCTGGGGCCGCAGCCACAGCTCCAGGGGCGCCAGGGCGGGCCCCGCGGCGCCGCTCACTTCTGGTATTGGCCGAACTGGGCCTCGTAGAGGGCGTCCTCCTGGCCGGCGAGCACGTCGAGGTCGCTGCGGGGGAAGGAGACGCAGAGCAGGGCATAGCCCTTCTCCCGCAGCTCCGGGTTCACCCCCATCGCATCGGGCTGGTGCACCGTGCCGCTGCGCAGCAGGGCGGCGCAGGTGGTGCACACCCCGGCGGTGCAGGAGCTGGGCAGGGGCACCCCGGCGGCCTCGGCGGCGGCGAGCACCGTCTG
>JBILEP010000011.1:0-17096 GCA_044352045.1 Cyanobium sp.
CCACCCTGGCCGAGGTCCGGCATCCGCGGCCCAGGACCCTGCCCGCCCCTCCGACCCCAGCGCCCCCCCCGCCCCTCTTTCCCAGCCGCGCCGCGGCGCTTCCCCAGCATGCGCACTCTGTTCATTTATCCCGAGTTCCCGAAGACCTTCTGGAGCTACGAGAAGATCCTTGAGCTGGTGAACCGCAAAGTGCTGCTGCCGCCGCTGGGCATGGTCACCGTCGCCGCCCTGCTGCCCCAGCACTGGGAGATGAAGCTGGTGGACCGCAACGTCCGCGAGGTGCGCGAAGAGGAATGGGCCTGGGCGGAGCTGGTGGTCATTTCCGGCATGATCGTTCAAAAAGCTGACATGGCCGTTCAGATCGGCAAGGCGAAGCAGCGGGGGCTGCCGGTCGCCGTCGGCGGCCCCTTCGCCAGCTCCACCCCGGATGCGCCGGAGCTGGACCTGGTGGATTTCAAGGTGCTCGATGAAGGCGAGATCACGCTGCCGCTGTTCATCGAGGCGATCGAGAAAGGCGAGCGCAGTGGCCGCTTCAGCGCCAACGGCGAGAAGCCCGACGTGACCGGCACGCCGATCCCCCGCTTCGATCTCCTGCAGCTCGATGCCTACGACTCGATGTCGGTGCAGTTCTCGCGGGGCTGCCCATTCCAATGCGAGTTCTGCGACATCATCGTGCTCTACGGCCGCAAGCCGCGCACCAAGACACCCGAGCAACTGATCGCCGAGCTGCAATTTCTCTACGACCTTGGCTGGCGGCGTTCCATTTTCCTCGTTGACGATAATTTCATCGGCAACAAACGCAACGCCAAGCTTCTTCTGCCGGCGCTGAAGCAGTGGCAGATCGATCGCAATTACCCGTTCAGCTTCGCCACCGAGGCCTCCGTCGATCTGGCCTCTGACGATGAGCTGATGGAGATGATGGCTGAGGCCCGCTTCGACAGCGTGTTTCTCGGCATCGAAACCCCCGACGAAGCCAGCCTCTCGATCGCGGGCAAACATCAGAACACACGCAGTTCGCTGGAGGAGTCCGTCGATCGCATCACCTCCTACGGCATCCGGGTGATGGCGGGGTTCATCATCGGCTTCGATGGCGAGAAGACCGGCGCTGGCGACCGCATCGTCACCTTTGTCAGCCGCACCGGCATCCCGGCGGCGATGATGGGCATGCTGCAGGCCCTGCCAAACACGGGCCTCTGGCATCGCCTGGAAAAGGAAGGCCGCCTGGTTCAGGAGAAGAAGGATGCCAAGGGCGTCAACCAGACCAACCTGCTGAATTTCGTGCCCAGCCGCCCGATCCGCGAGATCGCCAATGAATACGTGGATGCCTTCTGCCGCCTCTACGAACCCAACGCCTACATCGACCGGGTCACTCATTACTACACAAAAGTAGGCAAACCACGCTGGCAGAAGTATGCCAAGGCCGTCAGCTTTGGCAAGGCAGGTCTGCCGAGCTGGACCGACATCCGCGCCCTCTCCATTGTGATCTGGCGCCAGGGAGTCGTGCGCGACACCCGCTGGCGCTTCTGGAAATCGCTGCTCAAGATCGCCCGCGTCAACCGCGATAACTTCGAGCAGTTTCTGGTCACACTCGCCCACAACGAGCACTTCCAGGAGTACCGCAGCATCGTCACGCGCGAGATCCACGACCAGCTCGCCGCCCTGCCCCCGGATCCGCCCACCGCTCCGGTCAGTGCCGACCGGGAGCTGCAGCCGGCCTGAGCCTGCTGGCCCTCAATCCTGGATGTAGGGCTGAGCCGACACCAGCGAGTGCTCCGCCTTCTGTAACTCCCGGCCGAGGTAAAGGGCGTGATCAAGCCGGCTGATCGGCAGCGGACCTTCACCTTCGGTGAGCTGGATACCCAGCGCCCCCGGTACACGGCGATCGGGGCACGGGCCACGGTGCCCCGGCAAGCGAGCACCTCGCCGGTTTCGGGATCGGTGGCCAAGCCGCGCTCATTGATCCCGTTGCCGTAGTGCTCGGCCACCAGCTCGCCGGCATCGCTGTCGACGCGGATCAAGAAGTAGCCGGCCGGATCGAGGGCGATGAAGCGCTGCGAGAGATCCTCATCCAGCCGCTGCCGGTCGCTGGCCATGGGGGTCTGGGACATGGGGGGGATCGTAATCAGCGGTGAAGGGAAGTTCCGCATTGATCGCTTCGATCTCGCTCAGCATCTGCCGATTGGCACCGGGCAACCACTGGCGCAGGATCGTGTCGAACTGGGGATCGAACCAGCGATGCAGACTGGCACGCGGCTGGGCCACGAAGCCGCGGCGGCGCTTGTGGCTGCCACCGGCGCCGGGATCAAAGCCGCGGATGCCGCGGCTGATCGCCCACTCGATCGGCGCGTAGTAACACACTTCGAAGTGCAGGTTGTCGATCTCCAGATCACTGCCCCAGTAGCGACCCCAGAGCTGGCTGTCGTCATGCACGCACAGGGACATGGCCAGGGGCTCGCCAGGATCGCCGCGGTGGGCGCTGAAGAGCACCAGCCCCTCGCGCAGCTCCGCGGCGGCGGCGGTGAAGAAGGCTTCGGTGAGATATTTGCTGCCCCAGGCCCCCCAGCGAGCGCAGTGTTGGGCGTAGAAGTGATGCATACGCCGCACCAAGCGCGGCGAGAGCTCATCGCCCGCCAGCGGCGTGACCGTCAGCCCCGCTGAAGCGACCGCCTTGCGCTCACGGCGGATGTTGCGGCGCTGGTTGGCATTGAAGCTGGCCAAATAGTCCTCGAAGCTGGCGTGACCGGGGTTGATCCACAGGCTCTGCTGGTTGAGCCAGAGGGCGCAGCCGCAGGCTTCGGCCAGGGGCCGCCAGGCGGGGTCAACGTAGAGAAAGTTGCAGCTGAGGATGTGGTTAGCGCGGCAGAAGTCGTCGATCAAGGCCAACATCTCCGCCGTCAGGGCGGCCGCGTCCTCGCCGGGCGCGAACCAGAACCGGTAGCCCTGCACCGGGCTGACCGGGCTCATGCCCACCAGCTTCGGGTAGTAGCGGCGTCCCAGCTGACCGGCGAGCTGGGCGAACGATTGGTCAAAGACAAACTCGCCGTAGCTGTGGCCCTTCAGGTAAAGGGGGGCCAGACCCACCAGCCTCTCCCCCCGCCAGAGCCCCAGGTGACAGGTCTGCCAGCCCTGGCGCGCCACGATGCTGCCGCTGGCCTCGAGCTGGTGGAGCCAGCGCCAGCGGTAGAAGGGTCGGGCTTCGCCGGCGCCGGAAGCTGCCGGAGCATTCCCCAGGAGGGCCTGCCACTGATCTTCGGGCAGCTCCTTGGTGGCGCGGTGCCAGCGGGCGGTCAGCTCGGCCATGGCGCCAGGGCGGCAGGGGGGCGAAGAAGGCGCAAAACTAACCGGGTTGTCCTGTGAGCTGGGCCAGAAGCGATGGAGTCTCCGCAGCGGATCCTGCTGGCGTGCCTGGCCCTGGTCCTGGGAGCGGTGGAAGGGGTCGAGCCGAGGCCGGTGCAGGCGGGGTTGCTGCGGCCGGTGCTGCTGCTGATGCGGCCCCAGCTGGAGAACCGCCTGGCCCAAGTCTGTGTCGAGGCCGCCGGCGGCGGCCGCCCCGAACTGGAGCGGGCCCTTCAGGATCCCTGCCGCAAACTGGCGATCCCCACGAGTCGCTGCCTGATCGAGGAAACCGATGCCACAGGCCGGGGGCTGGGGGTCCTCACCGAGATGCTCGGCGGCCGCTTCGGGGACGACAGCGAGGTGGTGGTGAAGCGCTGTCTGGCGCGCATGTTCGGGCTGCCGAGCGACAGCCTGCGGGAGGTGCCGCTGCGGGAGCTGGGGCGGCGCTTCGGGGGGAGACGGGGAAGCCCCTCCGGCCCCGGGACGCCGGCCTTGCCAGAGCCCTGAGGCCCGCCGACCCTCAGCCTGCCGCGGCGGCGGCCAACAGGGCATCGGGAAGGATGTCGAGCCGGGGAGCCTCAGCAAACACCTCAGCGGCGTTGTTGGGGCTCTCCTGCAGACGCACCCGGTGCAGGTGGGCGCCGCTGGCGGCGATCGGCTCGCGCAGCAGGTCGGCGATGTGCAAGGCGATGTTCTCTGCCGTGGGGACGGTGGTGGCGAAGTGGGGGACGTCCTTATTGAGAAAGGTGTGGTCGAAGGGCTCGACCACCAGATCGTCGACGAGCTTCTGGAGAACAGCCAGATCGCACACCATGCCAGTGCGCGGATCGATGCTGCCGCGGACGGTCACATCCACCAGGTAGTTGTGGCCGTGGCCATGGGGGCGGGCGCACTTGCCGTAGATCGCCTCGTTCTCGGCCTGGCTGAGTTCCTCCCGGGCCAGGCGATGGGCGGCGGCGAAGTGGGTGCGGATCGAGAGGAAGGCTTCCATGGGATCGGGGGTGGGGCCGGCCAGCACGTCGGCCCAGAGACCGGGCTGCTCGTGGAGTCGGAGGCTGACAAGGGGGAGGTGGGGCGCGAGGCGGTCGCGGATCGCCAGGACCAGGGCCTCGGTGGTGGGCAGGCGGCCCTGCGGGCGGCTGAGGTCGAACTCGGGCCAAACCTCATTGAGAAAACGGAAGTCGAGGGGGGCGATCACCTCGCGGCGGATGGCGTGCTTGACGTCAGAGAGGTTGAGCACCATCCCATCGGCATCGAGGGGGCCCGCCATCGCCACGATCAGCTCGTAGTTGTGGCCATGGCCCGGGGGCAGGCTGCAGAGGCCGAAACGCCGCTGATTCTCGGCCTCACTGAGTTCGGGCAGGCGATAAAGGTGGCTGGCGCTGAAAACAGCCCGGCGCGTGATCACGCAGGGGCGGCCCCGGCCATGGGCGCCGGAGGTGGGGAGTGGCGTGTCCGGGTGGGCCGCCTGGGGCGCCACAGGGGGCACCGGAAGCGGTGCCGTCAGCCCCGAGGGGGTCATGCGGCCAGGTCCATGGAGGCATTCATCCTAGAAACAGGGTTCGATTCCTGGCTGACCCCTGGCCGATCCACGATGGAGCCCGCCTTCCGCGACCCCGCAGACACCGCCGCGCCCCCCGCAAGCCACCGGGAGCTGGCCCGGCGCCTGCGCGGAATCAACCTGTATCTGGTGGGAATGATGGGATCCGGCAAGAGCAGCATTGCCCGGCCGCTGGCCGAAGCCCTGGGCTACCGGGTCATCGATGCCGACACGATCCTGGAGCAGGTGGCCGGGCGGCCGATCCCGGAGATCTTCGAACGCGACGGCGAGGCGGCCTTCCGGGACATCGAAACCGCCGTGCTCGATCAGCTCGCCGGTTGGCATTCACTGGTGGTGGCCACCGGCGGCGGGGTGGTGAGCCGGCCCGAAAACTGGGGCCGGCTGCACCAGGGGGTGGTGATCTGGTTGGATGCCCCGAAGGATCTGCTGCTGCGGCGACTGCGTGCCGATCCCACCCCCCGGCCCCTGCTGGCGCGCCCGGATCCCGCCGCCCGCCTGGGCGACCTGCTGGCGGCCCGCCGTCCCCTCTACGCCCAGGCCGACCTCACCATCCCCCAGGGCGACGAGCCACCGGCAGCGGTGGCCGCCAAGGTGCTGGCGGCACTGCCGACAATCCTCCGGGATCCCCTCGCCCCTCCGGAGCACCCCGTCGAGCTGGTGGATGGCGAGGGACGGATCCGCCGGGATCTCAACCCTCCAGGCGCGTCGGCGCCTCCAGGCGCACCGCATACCACTGGATCGTGAGGCCAGGGGCGGTCTCGAGCTCGCAGGCGGTCTCCAGCAGGCGCAGAGCCCGCTCCCGGCAACCGGGAAGGGCCGCCAGGTCCGCCGGCGGCGCGTCCATGGCCGCCAGCCGCGCGCTCAGCCAGTCCAGGGTTTCGGCAGCCGTGAGGATCCTTTCACCAGCACCGGGCTCGAGCACCACGTAATGATCGAGTTCCCGTAGAAGTGGATCGGACATGGCCCGGGCCCTGTTGAGCACCATCCTGGCGGTCTGGCTGGCCTTCGGGGCCGGGACCGCCCCAGCGGCGGCGAACGGCGGCGGCCTTCTCGACGCCCGCCTCGCCGTCTGGCCGCAGTGGCGGCTCCCCGGACCCCTGCCGCGACCCGGGCGGGCGGACCTGGAATATCCGGCCTGGTTCGCCGGCGATTGGCTGGTGAGCAGCCTGGAGGACGGGGAACCCCCCCAGGAGACCCGGCACTGGCCCGTGCGCTTCCGCACCACCCCCGGCGGCGGGGTGGTGGGAGAGCGGGCGGCCAACGCCCGCGCCGTGGGTCGGGCGTTGCTGGGGGAGGCCCTGCGGGAGGTGCGGGACGACCCGGCCAATCCCAACCGCCAGATCGCTCGCCTGGCCGGGGATCAGACCCTGGAGACCACGGTGGTGGGCCGCCGCAGCGAACGGCAGCCGGGGGATGGGGGGCTGTTCCTGGCCGATGAACTGGTCCTGCAGGTTCTGCACGGTCCTGGTGATCCCCGCGTCAGCCGGATCGAGACCCTGAGCCGCTACGAACGCCGCCAGAAGGAGGGCCAGAGCTGGATCGAGGCGGAGCAGTGGCAGGCCCGTTACCCATCGCCCGCCCAAGGGCTGGTGGCGAGCGCCACCGCCACCGGCCATTGGCGGATCAGGCTCGACCCGCTTCCGCCAGAATCCGATCCCGCCAGCTGAACAAGGGCTCCAGCATCGGGTTGTCGGCGATGCCGGCGACACCGCGACCGGCCAGGGGAGCGCCGGCGGAATTCGGGAAGCGCAGCAGGGTCAGCTGGGCCGCCACCGCCAGATCGGCCAGGCTGAGGTGGTCGCCCTCCAGGTAGGCGCCCCCCTCCACCAAGGCGCTGATCTGCTCCAGGTTGCGGCGCAGCTGGCGGCCTTCGCAGGGGGCCAGCACCTCGCCCACCGCCTCGCTGACGGGGCTGAGCAGCGAACCGGGGAGGGCGGAGACGAGGCGGCGCACCGGGGCGGGGGTGGTCTCGGGCAGAAGGGCGGCACGCAGAACCGGATCGGCGGCGGCAGCCTGCACCAGCGCCTGCCGGCAGCCACTGGAGAGGGCCGTGTCGGCCCAGTCCTCCAGTAGCAGCACCCGCGCCCGGGAGCGGGGTTCCCGGGGCAGCAGGGCAGGCTCGGGATGGCGCTCCTCCAGGTGGAGGGCGATCACCGTGGAATCGGCGATCACCTCGCCGCCATCGACCAACACCGGCACCTGGCGCTGGCCGGAGAGCCGGAAGAGCTCGAGCTGGCCCAGGCCCGGGGTCACCTCCACCAGGGAATGGTCCAGCCCCTTGAAGGAGAGGATCAGGCGCACCTTCTCGCAGAAGGCGGAATGACTGAACTGATGCAGTTCCACTGCGCAGTGGCGGCGGGGCGTAGGCAGGGCGGGATCCGCCCGCGGCAGAGTAGCCCGCAGTTCCGCAGTGCTGCCGCCGGTCGGCGGCGTCCAGGCCGATGAAGGACTTCCTGGTCAACGTCACCCGCTATCCCCGCTACCTGATCGCCTTCAGCCTCGGGGTGATCAACTCGGTGGTGGAGCCGCTGGCCCAGCGGCGCAGCAACCCGGTCACCGCCGTGGCCCTGATCGGTGCCCTGATCAGCGGCATGCTCAGCCTTGGCCTGGTGCTGCGTGCGATGGTGAGTTGAGCACCATCGGGATCACCATGGCTCAGGGCCGAAGGGTGGAGCGGGTCGCCGCCCTGATCCGCCGTGAAGTGAGCGAATTGCTGGTCAACGGCATCAAGGACGAGCGGATCCATAACGGCATGGTCAGCGTCACCCATGTGGAGGTGGCCGGCGACCTGCAGCACTGCCGCATCTTTGTGAGCGTGTTGGGGAGTGACGGGGACCGGACCCTGGTGCTGGAGGGCCTGAAGGCGGCCGCGCCCTATGTGAAGGGGGAGCTGGGGCGGCGCCTGCGGATGCGGCGCACGCCGGAGGTGGCCTTCCTGCTCGACCGGGGCCTGGAGCGTGGCGCCACCGTGCTGGAGCTGCTCGGCCGGCTGGAGGAGCAGCGGCTGGAGCGGGGAGAGATCCCCCCGGGCGAGGGCGATACCTCCAGCGAAGGGCCGTGACGGTCTCCGGAGGAGTGATTGGCCGCGATGCCGCGGCCCTGCGTCGGCGCCTGGCCGCCCTGCTGGTGGTGCGCGCCAGCGGCCATCTGGCCGACGACCAGCGCCGCTACCCCCGCTGGGAGCTCGCGAACGCCGAACTGCGGCGCCTGCTGGCCGATGGGGTGGGCGGTGTGATCCTGCTCGGCGGCAGCGCCGCCGAGCTGCGCCTGCGCACCCGCCAGCTGCTCGCCTGGGCCGACGGCCCCCTGCTGCTCTGCGCCGATGTGGAGGAGGGGGTGGGGCAGCGCTTCACGGGAGCGAGCTGGTTGGCGCCGCCCCTGGCCCTGGGCCGCCTGCGGCGCCGCGATCCGGAGGGCGCGATCGCCCTGGCCCGGCGCTACGGCCAGTGCACGGGGCGGGAGGCCCGTCGGCTGGGGCTCAATTGGGTGCTGGGGCCGGTCTGCGATGTCAACAACAATCCGGCCAACCCCGTGATCAACGTGCGCGCCTGGGGCGAGGACCCCGAAACAGCCGGCGATCTGGCCGAAGCCTTCTGCCGCGCCACCCAGGCCGAAGGGGTGCTCTGCTGCGCCAAGCACTTCCCCGGCCATGGCGACACCGCCAGCGATTCCCACCTGGAGCTGCCCCTGTTGCCCCACGGGCGGGAGCGGCTGGAGGCGGTCGAGCTGCCCCCCTTCCGGCGCGCCATCGCGGCGGGCGTCGCCTCGGTGATGACCGCCCACCTGCTCCTGCCGGCCCTCGACCCCCACCTGCCGGCCACCCTCTCCCCCGCCGTGCTGGACGGCCTGCTGCGACGGGATCTGGGCTTCGACGGTCTGATCGTCACCGACGCCCTGGTGATGGAGGCGATCGCCGGCCGCTGGGGGGCGGGGGAGGCGGCGGTGCTGGCCCTGGCCGCCGGGGCCGACCTGGTGTTGATGCCCGCCGACGCCGCGGCTGCCCTGGACGCGATCGTGGCGGCGGTGGCGGCGGGCCGCCTCAGCGAGAAGCGGCTCGAGGAGAGCCTGGAGCGCCGGCGCCGAGCCCTGGCCCAGACCCGGGCCGAAGCGATGGACCCCGATCCGGCCACCCCCCTGGGGAGCCTGAGCAACGGGCCGCTGCCGGACGACATCGACCTGGCCCTGGAGCTGGTGGAGCGGAGCGTGGAAGCGCAGGGTCCGGGCTGGGGGGGGACCGGCGAGGCCGGCCTGAACCTGATCCGTCTGGATTCCAGCCTGGGATCTCCGTTCCTCGACCCCATGGCCCCGGCCGTGCAGCTGCCGGCGGCGGCGGGCCTGCGGCTGCGCTTGCTGGATGGCCAGGGTCCCTCCCCCTGGAGCGACGATCGGGAGCACCCCCTGGCCCTGGAACGCCTGGGGGAGGGACCGGTGCTGCTGCAGCTTTTCATCCGTGGCAATCCTTTCCGGGCCAGCGCCGGCAGCGGCGAACCCTGGCCAGAGGTGCTTCGGCAACTGCTGAAGGCCGACAGGCTGGGGGGCCTGACGGTGCTGGGCAGTCCCTACCTTTGGGAGAGCCTGCGCCCGCTTCTGCCCCCGCAGATCCCCGCCGCCTACAGCCCCGCCCAGATGCCCCTGGCCCAGCGGGCCCTGCTGAAGCGCCTGGGCCTGACGGGAGCCGCCCGCCCTGGGGGCGGGTTCACCGACTGAGGGCCCGATGCTCAGCCTTTCGATGATCATGCGCGACGAAGCAAGCCGGCTGGAGAGCTGCCTGGCCTCGGTGGCCGACTTCGTGGACGAGATGGTGCTGATCGACACCGGATCCCGGGACGACAGCGTGGCGATCGCTCGGCGACTGGGGGCGACGGTGCACGAGCTGGCGTGGCCCGGCGACTTCGCCCCGACCCGCAACCAGGCCCTGGAACGGGTGCGGGGCGACTGGGTGCTGGTGCTGGACGCCGATGAGCGACTGCGGCCCGAAGCGCGGGAGCCCTTGCGACGGCTGATGGCGGAGCCCGATGCCCTGGTGATCACCCTGCTGCGGCAGGAGCTGGGGGCCGCCCAGGCCCCGTACTCGTCCGTCAGTCGGCTGTTCCGCCGCCATCCGGACCTGCACTGGAGTCGGCCGTACCACTCGATGATCGACGACAGCGTGTTGGCGATCCAGGCCCGGGCCCCCCACTGGCGCGTGCTGCACTGTCCGGAACCGGCCCTGCTCCATGACGGCTACCGGCCGGAGCGGCTGCTGGAGGACGGCAAGGCGGCCCGGCTGCGCCAGGCGATGGAGGCCGAGCTGGCGGAACGGCCGGACGATGCCTATGCGATCGCCAAGCTGGCCGGCCTGGAGCTGGGGGAGGGCCGCCGGGAACGGGCCGTAGCGCTGTTGCGCCGTGGCCTGGCGGCCAACGCCGACGGGGCCGCCGCCGAACGCTTCGAGCTGCTCCTCGCCCTCGCGCTGGCCCTGGCCCCCAGCGATCCGGATCAGGCGGCCGCCCTGTACCGCGAAGCGCTGGCCCTGCCCCTCGACCCGCGACTCAGCGTGGCGGCGGGACTCAATCTGGCGCTGCTGCTCCAGGGGCAGGGGCGGCTGGCGGGGGCGGCGGAGCTGGCGGAGGCGGTGACGGCGGCGGCACCGGAGCTGGTGAACGGCTGGATCGCCCTCGGGCTGATCGAGCGCCAGCGGGGTCTACCGATGGCCGCCATCGCCGCCTACCGTCAGGCGCTGGAGCTCGACCGCCAGCACCCAGAAGCCCACCAGAATCTCGCGGTGGCCCTGCTGATGGCCGGCGACATCGGCGGCGCGCGGGAGGGCTTCCGCCAGGCCATCGCCCTGCTGCGGGACCAGGGACGGGCCGCGGAGGCCTCCGCCCTGGCCAGCCGCGCCGGAGCGCTCGTCCGGCTGGAGGATTGAGGCCAGTCATGGCGGACGCGCTGAGCCCTCCCCCCGATCTGGCCGGCCGCACCATCGCGGTCACCCGCGCCGAACAACAGCTCGGCGCGGCCCGGCGCCTGTTCGAGGCGGCGGGCGCCACCGTGGTGGACCTGCCAGCCCTGGTGATCGGCCCCCCCGATGACTGGGGACCACTCGACGACGCCCTGGCGGAGCTGGACCAGTTCCACTGGATCCTCTTCTCCAGCGCCAACGGCGTGGAGGCGGTGCAGCGACGGCTGCTGCGCCGGGGGGGCAGCCTGGCCCACCGGCCGCAGGGGGTGAAGATCGCCGCCGTCGGCCGCAGGACCGCCGCAGCGCTGGAGGACCTCGGGGCCAGCACCGACTTCGTGCCGCCGGACTTCATTGCCGAGAGCCTGGTGGAGCATTTCCCGGTCTCCGGCTGGGGACAGCGTCTGCTGCTGCCGCGGGTGCAGAGCGGCGGGCGGACCCTGCTGGCGGAGGCCTTCGGGGAGGCCGGCGCGCGGGTGGTGGAGGTGCCGGCCTACGAGACCCGCTGCCCCGACGCCCTGCCCAGCCCAACGCTGTTGGCCCTGGATCAGGGGCGGGTGGAGGCGATCACTTTCAGCAGCGGCAAGACGGTGAGCCACACGGCCCAGCTGCTGGCGGCCGCGTTCGGGACGAGCTGGTCAGCGCGGCTGGCCGCCGTGCGGCTGGTGTCGATCGGACCAGCCACGAGCGAGCGCTGCCTGCAGGTGCTCGGACGGGTGGACGCCGAAGCGGCCCCCCACGACCTGGAGGGGTTGGTGGACGCCTGCGCCCGGGCGCTCAGATCTCAACCTTGACCCGCTGCCCGTCCTTCTGGAGGGTGAGCACGCCGCGGTGGACATCGATCGCGGCCACGCTCCAGCCCGGGGGCAGCAGGTCGGTGCTGGTGCCGCCGCGGTCACCCGGTCGGAGGCTGCCGCTGAGGTTGCCGTAGCTGACGACGGCTTCACTCGTGCCACCGCCGCGAATCACGCCGCTGAGGCTGAAATTTTTGGGCAGCTCCAGGGGGGCGAAGGAGCCCGTGCCGCTGCGACCCGGCATCCCCCGACCGGCGGCTTGGCCCTGCCCGCGCATGGCCGCGGTGGCGGCGGCGATGGCGGCCACCGAGAGGGGTTTGCCATCGGGGCCAAGCGGCACGGGCAGGGCGCCAATGAGCCGGCCGAACGGATCGGGGCGGCCCAGCTCGACGGATTTCAGCACCTCCTGGGGGGTGGCCAGCGGTCGCAGTCCAGCGGTGGCATCCGCGGGAGCTTTCGCTGGCTTGGCGGCAGCGGGGGACTCCGGCGGAGCGGGGGGAACCAGAACCGTTGGATCAACAGGCGGCTGCGCGGGGAGGCAGCCTTGAAGGAGCAGGGGCGTCAGGGCAACCGGGATGGTCAGGGCGCGATGGGCCATGGCTCTAGCCTGATTCCACCAGGTCTCGGAAGCGGTCAAGGTTCGCCTGGAGCTCCTTGGTCACAATGCCACCCATGATGGTGGGTTCCATCAGCGGTGCAAGCACGCCAGGCAGCTCGTAGCTCACGGTGAGCTTCACGGCGGTGCGGGCCGCCCCCAGGGGGTAGAAGCGCACTGCCCCTTTGGTCGGCAGACCTCCCACGGATTCCCAGTGCAATTGCTGGGATTCCACCCGCTTGGTGATGCGCGCCTTCCAGTGAAAGCGGAAGCCCTGGGCAGCCAGGGTCCAGTCGGTGAGATCGGGATCCTCCAGGGTGACCACCGACTCGATCCAGCGCATCCAGCGCGGCATCGCCTCCAGATCGCTCCAGACCTCCCACACCCGGGCAACGGGGGCTTCGATCTCCGTGGTCACACTGTGCTCGAGCCACCGTCCCATCGGTTGATCTCCTAGGCCACGGCCGCGTTGCGGGCCAGGCTCACCGACCGGCCAAGGATGGCGGCGGCCGCCAGACGGCCGCTCATGGTCGCCCCCTCCATCGAATCGATGTAGTCCTGCCGGGTGTAGCTGCCGGCCAGGAAGAAGTTGGCCACCGGCGTGCGCTGCTCCGGCCGGAAGGGCTCCATGCCGGGAGCCTCGCGGTACAGGGACTGGGCCAGCTTGACCACATGGCTCCAGACCAGGCGCAGGTCGCGGGCGGAGGGGAACAGGTCCCGCACCTGGCGGTCGGTGTGGGCGACGATCTCCTCGGTTTTCTTCGGGATCCAGGGATCACCGGGGGTGAGCACGCATTGGAGCAGGGAACCGAGCCCCTCCCGCCGGTAGTCCACGGGACTGGTGAGGGCGAGATCGGCGAAACAGCTGAAGTCGGCGTCGGCCGTATAGAGGAGGTTATCAAGACCGATGGGATGGGAGGTGTCGCGTCGGTTGCCGTCCGCTCCGTTGCCCAGCTCCGTCACCCAGCCGTCGTAGCGGAGCTGGACCGTGGCCACCGGCACCGCCTCCAGCCGGTGGATCGCCTCGAAGCTCGGAAAGCGGCGCCAGGCCTCGGGCAGCAACCGCTGGATGCCGGGCACATCACAGGCCGCCAGGTACACGTCGGCCTCAACCTGCCGCTCCCCCTCGGGCGTGGCCAGGGTCAAGCCGGTCACCAGCGTCTGGCCGTCCCGTTCTTCGTGGCGCAGCTCGCTGACCCGGTGGCGCAGGTGCAGCTGGCCGCCTCGGGCCTCGATGTAGGCAAGGATGGGGCCGGTGAGCCAGCGGTGGGGCGATCCCTTGAGCAGGTTGAGCTTGGAGGCCTCGGTGCGGGTGGCGAACATCAGGAAGATCGTCAGCATGCAGCGGGCTGAGATCCGCTCGCAATCGAGAAAGCCCAGCGCGTAGGCAATCGGGTTCCACATCCGCTCGATGCTGTGCTGGCTGCCGCCGTGGCTGACGAACCAGTCGCGGAAGCTGACCCGATCCAGCTCGCGGATCACCTTCATCGCTCCCTCGTAGTCGACCAGGCCGCGCACGATCGGACTGGTGCCGAGGGCGAGGGCGTTGCGCAACTTGTCGAGCCAGGTGAGCTGGGGGGTGGTGAAGAAGGCGCGCAGGCCGTTGAAAGGAGCGCCGAGGGGAAAGCGGAAGTCGAGGGCGCGCAGATCGCCGCCGCGGTTGACGAACAGATGGGTGTGCTCCTTGGCCAGCAGGTTCTCGAGCGCGCCCACCTTGCCCATCAGGGCGAAGAGGTTGGCGTAGTTGTAGAAAAAGACGTGCAGGCCCATCTCGATGTGGTTGCCGTCGTCGTCGACCCAGCTGCCCACCTTGCCGCCCATGAAGGGCCTGGCTTCATAGAGATCCACCTTGTGGCCGGCGTCGACCAGATCCACGGCCGCGGACAGTGCCGCCAGACCGGACCCCACAATGGCGACGCGCACCCGTTTCTCCCGCACGGCAGAGACTCTATGGAGTGGAGGGAGCAGCGGGGGGCCGGAGAACCGGCCGATCGGCCCAGGGATGCCGGCACCCCTGGATCAGCCTCCATAGAGTGAGGGTCTTCAAGACGCACCGTCGCCGCGAGCCATGACGAGCGAAGCCGCCACACCCACCGCCGCCGGCACCGCCACTGCCGCTGCCCACACCGACCGTGATGGACGGGGCATCCTCATCTCCGAGAGCGCCATGCGCCAACTGGCGGGCCTGATGCAGCAGCAGGGGGAGGCCAAGCTCCTGCGGGTCGGCGTGCGATCCGGCGGCTGCAGCGGCATGAGCTACACCATGGATTTCATCGATCGCCAGGCGATCGGCCCGGACGACGAGGTGTACACCTACGAGCCGGAGCAGGCGCCCGCCTTCCAGGTGGTCTGCGATCCGAAGAGCCTGCTTTACATCTACGGCATGCAGCTTGACTTCTCCTCCGCCCTGATCGGCGGTGGCTTCAACTTCACCAACCCCAACGCCACCCAGACCTGCGGCTGCGGCAGCTCCTTCGCGGTCTGAGCGCCCGCCGTCCCAGCGGCATGGGAATCTGAGGAGATCGACGCGCCCGCCGCACCGCTGCCATGACGGCCACCTCCTCCGATTCCGGGACCACCCTGTTCGACGAGGCGATCAGCCGCTACCAACAGGGGGCTGCACCCGAGGAGCTGATCGGCGATTTCCTCACGATCACGGCCCAGAACCCACGCCAGTCGGCAGGCTGGACCTGCCTGGCCTGGCTGCAGTTGCTGCTCGATCAACCCCAGGTCGCCCTGCAGTCGGCCCGCACCGCCGTACGGCTCAACCCCCAGGATCCCCAGGCCCGCATCAACCTCAGCGTGGCGATGCTGGAAACCGGAGCCAAGGGGGTGCGGGAGCACATCGAGATGGTGAAACGGGTAATGCTGCTGGCGCCGGATCTGAGTCAGGAGCTGCACGATTCGATGGCCGATGGTCTGCGACGCCGTCCCGGTTGGCAGGCCCTGGAGAAGGTGCGGAGCTGGTTGCAGGGTTGAGGCCACTCCTGCTGCTGAGCAACGGCCACGGCGAGGATCTCAGCGCTGCCCTTCTGGGCCGTGAGCTCCGCCGCCAGGGGCTCAGAGTGGAGGCCATGCCGCTGGTGGGTCACGGCCAGGCCTACCGGCGGGAGGGCATTGCGGTGGTGGGGGGCCCCACCCGCGAATACAGCACCGGCGGGCTGGGCTACACCTCTCTGGCCGGCCGCTGCCGGGAGCTTCTCCAGGGGCAGCCGCTCTACCTGCTCGGTCGGCTGCTGTGGCTGTGGCGGACGCGGGATCGCTACGGGCTCGTGCTGGCGGTGGGGGATCTGGTGCCAGTCCTGGCGGCACGGCTGATGGGGCGGCCGGCCGCCGTGTATCTGGTGGCTTACTCCAGCCACTACGAAGGTCGGCTGCGCCTTCCCTTCCCCTGCGGCCCACTTCTGAAGGCCAGCTGCTGGCGGGCGATCTGGAGCCGGGACGCCCTGACGGCCGCTGACCTCAGCGGCCAACTGGGCCGCCCCGTGCGCTTCCTGGGCAATCCTTTCCTCGACCTGGTGACGACCCCGGGGCCTGAAGCGGCGGCGGTCGGCCGCAGCAAGCGGCGCCAGTCGCTGGCCCTTCTGCCGGGCAGCCGACTGCCGGAGGCTAGCCGCAACCTCAGGCTGATGCTGCGTCTGCTGCCGCACCTGCCCGAGCAGCTTCAGGATCCCGGCCGGCTGCGGCTCCAGGCGGCCCTGGTGGGCGACCTGCCGGCCCCGGCCGTGGCCGCCGCCGCCGCGCCGCTGGGCTGGCGGATCGAACCGGGCTCGCCGGAGGTGGACGATGGCGCCCCGTTGGTGCTCTGCAAGGGGCACCTGCGGCTGCAGCTCCACTGGGGACGCTTCAGCACCGTCTTGCGCGGCAGCGATCTGGTGCTGTCGATGACCGGCACCGCGGCGGAGCAGGCGGTGGGGCTGGCACTGCCGGTGCTGCAGCTGGCGGGGGGCGGCCCCCAGTTCACCCCAGGCTTCGCCGAGGCCCAGCGGCGCCTGCTGGGCCCGGGGGTGGTCTGCGCGGCGGGGCCAGCGGGGGGGGAGGCCACCTTGATCGCCAGCGCCGCCATGGCGGCCACGCTGCTGCAGCGACAGGCCGACCCCCAGGGGGATCCGGAGTGGGGCCGGCAGCTGCGGCGACTGGCGCGTGAGCGCATCGGCCCCTCCGGCGGCAGCGCCCGCCTGGCCGCGGCGATTATGGAGCTGACCCCCACGGCTCCCCGATGAGCGACCCATCCCCCAGCCCTGATGGGCGTCTGGCAACCCTGCGGGAGCTGGTCGACCGGCTGCTGGTGGCGGATGTGTTCCTGGTGCTGGCCGGCGCCCTCTGGTTCGGCGTGGCCGTGGTGCTGCACGGCTGGCAGCGAGATGGGGCGCTGGAGCTGTTCCAGCGTCTCTGGCAGCCGCTGTTCACCCCGGCGATCTCGCTGCTGATGGCCGCGGCGCTGCTCAGCGGGGCGCTGGGGTGGTGGCAGCGGCGAGCGCGCCGTTGAGTTCGGGGTACTGGAAACGGAAACCCTGGGCCAAGGTGCGGCTGGGGAGCACCTGCTGACCCTCCAGCACCACCTGGGCGCCATCCCCCAGCAGGAGCTGCAACACCGGGGCGGGCACGGGCAGCAGGCTGGGACGGCCCAGGCATCGACCCAACGCCGCCGCAAAGATTGCCATGCGGGTGGGCTCGGGGGCGACGGCGTTGTAGGCGCCGCTCCAGGCGGGATCCTCCAGGGCCGTGGCGATCAGCCGACAGAGATCGTGCCGGTGGATCCAGCTCATCCACTGACGACCCGATCCCACGGGACCGCCGAATCCCAACCGGAACACCGGCAGCATCTTGCCGAGGGCGCCCCCATCCGGCCCGAGCACGATGCCCAGCCGC
>JBILEP010000148.1:0-5529 GCA_044352045.1 Cyanobium sp.
CCCGCATGGACGAGGAGAAGCTCAAGCAGGAGGGCTACTACGCCATCTTTGAGGCGGCCGGCTCCCGCATGGAGATGCCCGGCTGCTCCCTCTGCATGGGCAACCAGGCGCGGGTGGAGGACAACACCACCGTGTTCTCCACCAGCACCCGCAACTTCAACAACCGCCTCGGCAACGGCGCCCAGGTGTACCTGGGCAGCGCCGAACTCGCCGCCGTCTGCGCCCAGCTCGGCCGCATCCCCTCCAAGGAGCAATACCTGGCCATCGCCGCCGCCAAGATCGACCCCTATGGCGCCGAGCTCTACCGCTATCTCAACTTCGACCAGATCGATGGCTTCGAAGATGCCGGCCGGGTGGTGAGCGCCGAGGAGGAGGCGAAGGTGCTGGCGGAGGTGTGAAACGCCTAGGGCTTAGCTGGCCCTGGCAGAGAAGCACCGTTGAGAAGCTTGCCGACCTTTTTGGCCGCATCCTCAGCAAAGGATGAATCACCCCCGAAGTCGAGATCGTTAATCACTTCGAGCTGCTTGTCAATTGACCGAATCAACAGAGCCATATTGACGTCGTCAACCAAAGCCAGAATCTTTTCCTCTGGCTTAGCATCAGCGCCCGGCTTGCCAGCCATGCTGACCGCAGTCTTGTTCGCCACCGCACTCGCTACGCTGTTGAGCAGATTGGTGGCAAGAACCACTTTGGCTCTTTGGTTTTCGTAGTTCACACCCTGGCCAAACAGCTGGCTGATACTCCAGGCAGTAAACAGGATGAGCGCCGATGAAAGGCCAACATTGATGATGGCATTATTGGTTCCCTCCCATCCATTCTTGCTGACAAAAGCCAATGACGAGAGCGCCAGGATCGCCGCTGCGGTGCAAACCGTGAGGGTTGCGTTGCGATTGGCAAAGAAGAAGACACCGATGGTGCAAGCTGTGAACTGCGCGTCACGAAGCTGGGCAACCTGAGATCTCAACCGGGCCTTCTGATCGGGCATGATCCGAGCATCAAGACGGTTGATCGCGTTGGAGATCTCGTTGAGGTCGGGCAGGGTGACACCCCCCTGACGCGGATCCGCTGGCGATAGCGTCACGACTGGCGAAACAGCGGCGGGCCTGGGGGCCTGCTTCTGATCTACTGGCGGCTTATGATCTATTTGCGATTGACTTATCTGCGATTGACTATATTCCCCTGGGCAGATTCTCCACTGCTTCGCGAGGATCAGGAGAAAAGCCAGCGTGGTGAAATACAACACGATCGCCCCTACGCCAATCGCAAGGGCAATCAGAACATGGGCCAGGAACGTTGGATTCAGGCTGTTCTTGGTCGTGTTGACCTGAACCAACTTCTTGGCAAAGCCATGCTGGGTCCACGGCGGCGGAAACTGGGGCGGAGGAGTAGCTGAATGCATACGGCCGAACTTCTTATTCAAGCCAAGCCTAGGAAATACCGCAAACAAGAGCCAAGGCCGGCCACGACTCGCAACAGGCGCGAGCTTGCCTCCAGGCAGGCCGCCAAGTGGGAAAAACGCGCGAAACGCCGTATCGATCGCTACGAATTGCCACGGATGCTGGACCTCCCCGTCACCCTGCTTACCGTCCGGCTGAGTTCCCTTCCCCCGTTGCCTCCATGACCCGACTCGCTCTTCTGAAGCGTGGCGGCCTGGCCCTGGCCGCCACCGCCGCCCTCAGCCTCACCGCCTGCTCCCAGGCCCCCACCGACACCGCCAAGCAGGCCGCTGAGCAGGCCGGCCAGGCCGCCAAGCAGGCCGCCACCGCCACCGGCCAGGCCGCCCTCGCCCCGGCCATCAATCCGGTGATCGATTTGCTCAACAAGAGCCAGGGTGATCTCAAGGCTGGCAACCTCGGCGCCGCTGTCACCGCCATGGGCGGCTTCCAGGCCCTCTGGGAGAAGGCCGCTCCGGTGATCCAGCCCCTGGCCGGCGACAAGTGGGGCGCCATCGACACCGCCGCCAAAGCCGTGATCAGCACCTTCGGCGGCGGCGCCAAGCCCGATGCCGCGGCCGCCGGCTCGGCGATCACCGGCCTGCTCGGACCCCTCAGCGCCCTGGCGGGCAAATAAGGCATGGCGGAGCCCGGCCCCGCTGGACGCTACGGCCTGCGCGCCGCTGCAGCTCCCCGGCGATCGGCTCGTGGTGGCCTATGCGCCCCATCAGCAGCTGATCGAGCGGGCATCGCCGCCCGCCTGGCCTCTTGCGGCGCGGGCAGGGTGCTGCCGGTGCGCCAACTGCGTGCCGCGACCCTGCGGGCCATGGTGGAGGGCAAGGCGGCCGGCGGCGTGGTGAGGGCGGCGGATCTGATCGAGCAGCTCAGCCTCGCGCCGCCAGCACAGGCAAGGCGGTGCGCAAGCCATTGAGCACCATCTGGGAGGCGATGGCGGCCACGATCAACCCCATCACCTGGGTGGAGATGTGCATCGCTGTGTCCCCCAGCAGGCGGCCCAGGGCGGGCGCGAACCAGAACACCAGGCCCATCAGCGCGGCCAGCGCCAGGCAGACCAGGGAATAGGCGAGCAGGCCCGGCACACCATCGGGATTGGCATGGGAGCTGACCAGCAGCGCCGTGATCACACCAGGCCCGGCGGAGATGGGGATGCCGAGGGGAACGATGGCGGGGGATTGCTTCTGCTGGCCCAGTTCGATGTTTTTCTGATGGGTGTCCGCCTTACTCGACTCTCCCGATTTGCTGTGCAGCATCCCCAGGCCGATGCCAAACAGAATGATGCCGCCGGCCACGGAAAAGGCGCCGATGCTGATGCCAAAGCCCGTCAGCAGCGGATTGCCGAGCCAGAGGGTTGCCACCATGATCACGGCAATCGCAATGCCGGCCTGAATGGCAATGCCACGCTGTTCGCCCCTGCTGCGACCGCTGGTGAGGCTCAGGAAGATGGCGAAATCCGCCAGGGGGTTCAGCAACGCCAGCAGGGAGGTGGCGAACGGGACGAGATGGGACTGCAAAGCTGGGGCTCGGAGCAGGTCGATCTGGAAGTCTGGCATCACCAAATGGGGCCAAGGCCGCAGGGGCGATCGCCTGGTGCTGCTGAGGGTTCTCGGGGGAGGTTGCTCACAACCCTCCACCATCCCTTGGCAGACGAAACTCCACCACCCGGTGGGTGGGCATCCTGGCCTCGGGGGGCGGTAGACGCCTGTAATCGCCGTACAGGCGCCTGAGAGCGTGATGGTGGTTGGCGGTCACGGGAAACAACAATCCCTCGAAGCGCAGCAGGACGGTCTGCTCGAATTCTGTCGCCGGCCGCGCCAGGGCTTGCAACTGCTGCCAGAGGAGCGAACCGCTCACCAGGCAGACCACCTGACTGGACGGCACCAACGCCAGGCAGCGCATCAGACCCTCATGGATCGCCATCCACCACGAGGGTGAAACCAGGGCCAGTTGGCCGCCGTTGTCGTCGGTCGCCAGGCGATGCAACACGTTCACGGTCCTGCGGGTGGCCAGCACAAGGGACAGCAGAACGCGCCACCACCTGCAGCCCGGATGAACGGGATCAAAGGGGAAAATATCGATGTAGATCCCGTGGTGGTGCCGCAAGTTCTGCCTGAGCTCCTCCCGGAAGGCGCTGTCATGGCGGCGCAATTTGGCGAAGCCCTCCTGAAAGTGAGGATCAGACCGCCAGCTCTGCAAAAAGAGTGAGCTGTCCAACAGCGCCGGTGCTTCCCGCAGGAAGCGCCGGTAGTCCGCGCGCAGCATCACGACGTCGACATCGTCGTCCCAGGGGATGAACCCCCCATGCCGCACGGCCCCGAGCAGGGTTCCGGCCCCCAGCTGATAGGCCACCCCCAGGCGACGACAGACGCGATCCAGCTCCAGGAGCATGGCCAACTGCACCTGGTGCAGGCGCCGCAGGTCGGCCTCGCTCAGGGACAGCGCGGTCATG
Organism: Cyanobium sp.; assembly: GCA_044352045.1. Taxonomy (GTDB): domain Bacteria; phylum Cyanobacteriota; class Cyanobacteriia; order PCC-6307; family Cyanobiaceae; genus Cyanobium. The sequence goes on from JBILEP010000148.1 coordinate 3,901, forward strand.
GGACCAGGGGTAGGAAGCGGAGCGGCGGGGAGACCTGCATCAGCGGATGGTCGACGCTGACAACGGTCCTTGGTTCCCATGCCGCCCGTCCGGTGGCCAGCCGCTCCATCCAAGTGCCGCGGTCGGGACACCATTGCAGAAAGCCGCTGGACACCCAGGGCTGGGCAATGGCGCTGCGGCAGCTGCCGATGTGCAGCGACAGTGCGGCCCCACGGACATGGGTGAGCTGAAGGCGAGGGCCGAACTTGTTGAAGGCACGGCGCGATTCCAGGCCCATCAGCGCAGCGCAGCGGCGGGCCGCCTGGCGGACCAGCGCCTCGGGTGGCTCCCCAGCGCTGGAGGCCCCATCCCAGGCCAGATTGCGACGGGCGCGCTGCAACTCCGCTTCGCTGGGTGGGGGCTGGGCGGATTCCCGCGATTGCAGCAACGCGAGCAGCGCTGCCTGGCCCCCGTGGGCCTCGGCGTGATCCACGAGCCGAAACGCCAACCGGGGGGTGGAGCGTTGCTGGAGCAGGGAGGCCAGGGCTTCGAGGTAGCGGTTCTGGGCGTCGTCGGGCAGGTGATTGACCCAGCCCTGTACACCACCCACATAGGAGAGGGCGATCCGCACGCCGGCCGGGTGGAGCGCGGCGATGCGCTGGCCAAAGCTGCGCAGGTAATCGATCCAGAACACCTCCGACCAGTCGGGATCGGGGGCCGAGGGCAGCTGCCAGCCCCGGTAGCCACCGAAGGGAAGACTGAATTCAATCGCTGCACCCGCCACGACGGCACGCCGCACCTTGGCGGCGATGTCGGCCGCGGTGGCTGGGTCCACGGCGCTGCGGCGCCAGGGCCGGGCGACGATGAGCGGCACGATCCGCTCGGCCGGGGCCGGAGCGGTGGGGACGGGCGGGTCGTGGACCGGCGCGGTGAGCCTGGCCAGCGTCGCCTCCAGGGCGGCGCACTGGGGGGGAGAAAGAGCCGTCATCGCCAGGCCGGGCCAAGCTTCGAGAACGGCTGGATCTCCAGAGGGCTTTCCTGCCAGTAGGGAATCGCCAGGCCAAGCCGGGCGCGATACAGATCGTCGTGGGCGTCGCGGGCACTCCAGGGCGGCAACAGGGCGATGGCTTTCCCGAGCTGGCGCAGGCGGGCCAGCAGCAGGGGGAACGACGCGGCAAAGCCGGGATCCAGCTGCACCAGGGCGTCGGGCAATCGCGCGAAGTAGAACGCTGGATCGTCGTAGCGGAATCGCACCGCGAAGGCCGCCGGATTGATCCACCGGTAGAGCAATTTGCGACCACCGAAACGGAGATAGCGCACCAGCAGCGCCCGGGCTGCCCGCTCCGGATCCGGCCGAATCCCCGGGTGAATCCGGCTCACCAGTGCAGCCACCGCGTTCGGCCAGGGCTGAAGGCCAGGGCTCAGCTCAGCCAGGAGCATCCGGGTGATGGGCAGGCTGCCGGCGTGGGCCAGCAGGCTGAAGAGATCATCTTCCGGGGCCGTGCGGTGCACCACGGAGGTGAGATCGAAGTCCACCAGCCGCACGCTGGCGCAGGCATCGCGATCCAGCCAGGCCAGCACACGGGCCAGACGCTCCTCCGGAGAGATCCCCAGACCGGGGGCCAGTTCGTCGATGGCCACCAGAATGTT
>JBILEP010000150.1:0-5475 GCA_044352045.1 Cyanobium sp.
GCACCCGCATCAACATCGTCGACACCCCGGGCCACGCCGATTTCGGCGGCGAGGTGGAGCGGGTGCTGGGCATGGTGGATGGCTGTCTGCTGATCGTGGATGCCAACGAGGGGCCGATGCCCCAGACCCGCTTTGTGCTCAAGAAAGCCCTCGAGAAGGGTCTGCGGCCGATCGTGTTCGTCAACAAGATCGACCGGGCCCGCGTCGATCCTGAGCAGGCGGTGGACAAGGTGCTCGATCTCTTCCTCGAGCTCGGCGCCGACGACGACCAGTGCGATTTTCCCTACCTCTTCGGCAGCGGCATGGGCGGCTACGCCAAGCCCGACATGGCCACCGAGAGCGACACCATGCGGCCGCTGTTCGACGCGATCCTGCGCCATGTGCCGCCGCCGGTGGGCGATGCCGCCAAACCCCTGCAGATGCAGGTGACCACCCTCGATTACAGCGATTTCCTCGGCCGCATCATGATCGGCCGCATCCACAACGGCACGATCCGCGCCAACCAGCCCGTGGCCCTGCTGCGCGACGACGGCAGCGTCAAGCGCGGTCGCATCAGCAAGCTGCTTGGCTTCCAGGGTCTGCAGCGGGTGGAGATCGAAACCGCCAGCGCCGGTGATCTGGTGGCCGTGGCCGGCTTCGATGAGGTGAACATCGGCGAGACGATCGCCTGCCCGGACAACCCCGAGGCCCTGCCCCTGATCAAGGTGGATGAACCCACCCTGCAGATGACCTTCGTGGTCAACGATTCCCCCTTCGCCGGCAAGGAGGGAAAGTTCGTCACCAGCCGCCAGCTGCGCGATCGCCTGCAGAAAGAGCTGCTCACCAACGTGGCTTTGCGGGTGGAGGACACCGATTCCCCTGATCGCTGGTCCGTGAGTGGCCGGGGCGAGCTGCACCTGGGCATCCTGATCGAGACGATGCGCCGCGAGGGCTACGAATTCCAGGTGAGCCAGCCGCAGGTGATCTTCCGCACCATCGATGGCACCCCCTCCGAGCCCTACGAAACCCTGGTGCTCGATGTGCCCGAGGAATCCGTAGGCGCCTGCATCGAGAAACTGGGCATGCGCAAGGCCGAGATGCAGAACATGGAAACCAGCAACGATGGCCGCACCCAGCTGGAATTCCTGGTGCCCTCCCGCGGCCTGATCGGCTTCCGGGGCGAATTCATCCGCGCCACCCGTGGTGAAGGGATCATGAGCCACTCCTTCCTCGATTACCGGCCGATGCAGGGGGATTTCGATACGCGCCGCAATGGCGTGCTGATCTCCTTTGAGGAGGGCACCGCCACCTTCTATGCCCTCAAAAACGCTGAGGATCGCGGCCAGTTCTTCATCACCCCGGGCACCAAGGTGTACAAGGGCATGATCGTGGGAGAGAACACCCGTCCCCAGGATCTCGAGATCAACGTCTGCAAGACCAAGCAGCTCACCAACATGCGCTCCGCCGGCGCTGAGGAGCTCGACACCCTGCAGGCTCCCCTGCAGATGACCCTGGAGCGCGCCCTGGAGTACATCGGCCCCGACGAGATGCTCGAGGTCACCCCCGAATCGATCCGCCTGCGCAAGCTGCCCGCCCGCAAGCCGGCCAAACGGTGAGCAGCGGCGAGGTGGAACTGAGCGGCGACCCCCGCTTCCAGGAGGCGGTCCGCCTGTTCAACGCCGCCGACTGGTACGCCTGCCATGACGGCTTCGAGGAGCTCTGGCATGAAACCCAGGGTCCGATGCGGCCGCTCTTGCAGGGGTTCCTTCAGATTGCCGTGGCGGAGCTCCACCTGGAGCGTGGTAACCGCCACGGCGCCACCGTGCTGATGGGCGAGGGGCTCGGCCGCCTGCGCGACTGCGGCGAGGAGGCTCTGGGGGTCTCCCTGGCTTCCCTGCGCCGGTGTGTCAACGCGCGGTTGCGCACCCTCCAGTCGGAGGGGTCCCTGGCGGATCTGCCCCTGCCCCGCCTGGAGGGAAAAGGGTCCGGCGATCGGTAAATTAGAGCGCTTGTTCCCTTCGGGCTTTGGTCTTGCCTCACCAGGCTCGCTGGCATCCCCTGGCCTTCATGGCGGCCTCGCTGGTGGGGATCACGGGGCTGGCTAGCCAGATCCTGCCGCGTCTGTCTGTCGCCCAGGCGACCCCGGCCCAGGCGGCCCCGGCCTCAGCGCCCGCCCCGGCACCCGCACCAGCGGCAAAGGCCCCGCTGCCCGATGACGGCATGGTCACCATCGAGTCGGACAGCCAGCAGGCGGATAACGCCACCGGTGTGGTCACCGCCAGGGGCAACGTGCGCATCACCTACCCCGGCCGGGGGATGGTGGCCACCGCCCGCCAGGCCCAGTACTACTCCCGGGAAGGCCGGCTCGTGCTCAGCGGCGATGTGGATGTGATCGATGGCGAAGGCCAGCGCATCCGGGCCGAGCGGATCATCTATCGCCTCGACAGCGAGCGGGTCGTGGCTGAACCCCAGGCCGGTCGCCAGGTCACCAGCCGGCTGAAGCTCCGCCAACAGGCCAGCCAGGCGCCGGCGCCACGGGTGCCATGAGCCTCGCCCTTGAGCGGGTCGCCATCACCCTCGGCGGGCGACCCCTGGTCCACGATGTGAGTCTGACCCTCAGTCCCGGGGAGGTGGTCGGCCTGTTGGGACCGAACGGCGCCGGCAAGACCACCACCTTCAACCTCGTCACCGGCCTGCTGCGCCCCGATGACGGGGATGTGTTGCTCGATGGCGACAGCGTGACGGATCTGTCGATGCCCAGCCGCGCTCGCCTGGGCATCGGCTACCTCCCCCAGGAGGCGAGCGTGTTCCGCAACCTCAGCGTGCGCGACAACCTCCGCCTGGCGTTGCAGGAGAGCGGCAGCGCGCCGGAGCAGCGTCGCGATCGGCTGGAGCAGCTGATCAGCGAATTCCGCCTCGGCTCCTTCCAGCATCGCCGGGGCTTCCAGCTCTCGGGGGGGGAGCGCCGGCGCTGTGAGGTGGCCCGCGCCCTGGCGGTGGGGGATCAGGGGCCCCGCTACCTGTTGCTCGATGAGCCCTTCGCCGGCGTGGATCCGATGGCCGTGGCCGATCTGCAGGAGCTGATCGATGGCTTGCGCCTCCGCGGCATGGGGGTGCTGATCACCGACCACAACGTGCGAGAGACCCTGGCGATCACCGACCGGGCCTATATCCTCACCGATGGCCGCATCCTGGCGGCGGGCAGCTCCGAAGCGATGGCCCATGACCCCCTGGTGCGCCGCCACTACCTCGGGGAGGCGTTCCAGCTGTGAGGGGCGTCAGTCCTCCGCCGCTCTCGATGCCCGGGCGCCCGAAGCTGCTGAGGCTTGCCGCCCGCGGCCGGGCGGAGTCGTTGCGGCAGCGCCTTCTCCTCTCCTGGCGGCGATTGCCGCTGCTCGATCGCTGGTTGCTGAGCGAGCTGATCGGCCCGCTGCTGTTCGGCATCGCCGCCTTCACGGCGGTGTCCCTCTCAGTGGGGGTGGTGTTCGAGCTGGTGCGGCGGGTGGCGGAGTCGGGCCTGCCCCTGACCGCGGCCCTGCAGGTGCTCCTGCTGCGGCTGCCTGGCTTCCTGGTGCTTTCCTTTCCGATGGCCACCTTGATGGCCACCCTGCTGGCCTTCAGCCGCCTCTCGGGCAGCAGCGAACTCACGGCCCTGCGCAGCGTGGGCGTCAGCACCCGCCGCATGGTGACGCCGGCCCTGGCCCTGGCCCTGTGCATGAGCGTGCTCACGTTCGTGTTCAACGACGTGATCGTGCCCCGGGCCAATCTTGAGGCCACCAACAGCCTGGAGCGCGCCCTCGGCAAGGCGATCTCCACGGAAAAGGGCAGCAACATCATGTATTCCCGCTTCGGCCGCGTCGCGATGGAGGGGGGAGAGCGGGTGAAGATGCTCACCCACATCTTTTATGCCCGCAATTTCCTGCGCGGTGAGATGCAGGATGTCACCCTGCTCGATTTCTCCCGGCTCGGTCAGCGCCAGATGCTCACCGCCGAGTCCGCCCAGTGGAACGAGCAACTTTCGCTTTGGCAATTCCGCAATGGCCGCATCATCAATGTCGATGACGCCACCGGCAGTACCACCTCCGCCCGCTTCGACCGCTACAACTATCCCCTCAGCCGTGATCCGCTGGAGGTGGCCAAGCTGCCCACCGATCCCAGCGTGATGACCGTGGGTCAGGCGCGCACCGCCGAACGGCTGCAGCGCCGCGCCGGCAACGCCAAGGAGGCCCGCCGCCTGCGGGTGCGGATCCAGGAGAAGTTCGCCTTTCCCGCCATCTGCCTGGTGTTCGGGCTGATCGGCAGCAGCATCGGCGTGCGGCCCCATTCCCGCACCAGTCGCAGCCAGGGTTTCGGCATCAGTGTGTTGTTGATCTTTGGCTACTACCTGATGTCGTTCATCTTCAGTTCCCTCGGCATCACCGGCACCCTCACCCCCTTCCTGGCGGCCTGGCTGCCGGTGTTCATCGGTCTGGCGGGCGGCATCGTGCTGCTGCGTCAGGCGAGCCGCTGATGCCCCCGCGCCACGGCAGACTGGGCGGGCGTTGATCGCTGTTGGTGAACGATCCGGTCATGGCCCTGGGCCTTGGGGCTTTCGCCCTGCTTCTGCTCGTGCTGCCTTTGAGCTTCTGGGTTCTCAGCGGCGGCCGCCAGGGGCGGGCCAGCTCCCTGGTGCGCTTCCTGGTGGCCGCCGCCAATCTCTGTCTCACGGCCCAGCTGGTGCTGCGCTGGTGGGATTCGGGCCACTTCCCGATCAGCAACCTCTACGAGTCGCTCTGTTTCCTGGCCTGGGGCTGCACCCTCACCCAGCTGCTGGTGGAGCGCAGCTGGCCCAATCCCCTGGTGCCGGCGGCCGCCACGCCGATGGCCCTGGGCTGCGTGGCCTTTGCCAGTTTCGCCCTCCCGGAACGGCTGCAGGAGGCCTCACCGCTGGTGCCCGCCCTGCGTTCCAGCTGGCTGGTGATGCACGTGAGCGTGATCATGCTCAGCTACGCCGCCCTGCTGGTCGGCTCCCTGTTGTCGGTGGCCGTGCTGTTCACCGACCGCAGCCAGGCCCTGGAGCTGCGCAGCAGCTCGATCGGCAGCGGCGGCTTCCGCCAGGCCCAGCTCGCCCCTGACGGGGCGGGCAGCCTGAGCCTGAGCAGCAGCGGCTTTCGCATCAGCGAGCAGCTCGACAGCCTCAGCTATCGCACGATCACCGTGGGCTTCCTGCTGCTCTCGGTGGGGCTGGTGAGCGGAGCGGTGTGGGCGAATGAAGCCTGGGGCAGCTGGTGGAGCTGGGATCCGAAGGAAACCTGGGCGCTGATCACCTGGCTGGTCTACGCGGCTTACCTGCACACCCGCCTGATCCGCGGCTGGCAGGGTCGCAAGCCCGCCCTGCTCGCCTCCGCCGGCCTGGTGGTGCTGGCGGTCTGCTACATCGGCGTCAACCTGCTGGGCATCGGCCTGCACAGCTACGGCTGGTTTTTTGGCAGCGAAGTCTGATGCGCCGGCGCAGGC
>JBILEP010000151.1:0-5468 GCA_044352045.1 Cyanobium sp.
TGCACCTCCACCTCCAGCACGACCGCCGCACGGGCCTCAGCGAGGCGGTGCTCAGCCTCGATGGCGGCGGCGGCGCCAGCCTGCACCGCCGCGGCTACCGCAGCGCCATGGGGGCCGCGCCCCTCAAGGAAAACCTCGCCGCCGGCCTGATCGCCCTCAGCGGCTGGGATGGCACGGTGCCCCTGGTGGATCCGATGTGCGGCTCCGGCACCCTGCTGATCGAGGCCGCCGCCATGGCCCTGAACCTGCCGGCGGGGATGCTCCACGGCCAGCCGCGGGCCTTCGGTTTCCGCCGCTGGCCCGATTTCGACCCCGCCCTCTGGCAGCGCGAACTGCAGGCCTGCCGCACGCCGGAGCCTCGCCCGCTGCCGCCGCTGCTGGGGCTGGAGCGCGATCCGGAGGTGCTCGATCAGGCCCGCGGCAACGCCGAGCGGGCCGGGGTGGCGGAGCACATCCGCTTCGAGCGCGGCGATGCTCGCGATCTGCGGCCCCCCGCCGGGCCGGGGCTGGTGGTGGTGAACCCCCCCTACGGAGCCCGGCTGGGCGCTGAAGAGGATCTCGAAGCCCTCTACGGCGAACTCGGCGCCCTGCTGCGGGAGCGCTGCGGCGGCTGGACCCTCTGGCTGCTGAGCGGCAACCCCAGGCTCACGGGCGCCCTGCGGCTCAAGGCCAGTCGGCGGGTGCCGGTGAGCAACGGCGGCATCGACTGCCGCTGGTTGCGCTACGAGATCCGCGCCTAGAAGCGCCCGGTGAGCGCCCGGGTGGTGCGCGACAGGCCGGCGAAGGTTTCCTGCAGATAGGGGCCCTTGAGGATCTGGCTGCCCACCCGCAGGAAGATCGTGGCCAGCACGGCATTGAGGGCGGTGACCACCAGGGCGGTCTGCAGCCAGCTCAGGGCGAAGCGCTCCCGGATCCAGAGGATCAGGGCGAGCTGCAGGGCCAGGCTGGCCATGCTGGCCAGGCCCACGCCCATCGCCAGAAAGATGCCGCCGCCGATCACCCGGCGCTTCTCCTTGCCCACCTCCTGCAGCGCGATGCGCACATGCAGGTCCATCACCGACGACATCAGCGCCGTGACCCGACCCATGCCGCCGCCGCTCATGCCGAGCGCCGACCGGAGTTGAGCAGCAGGCCCACGATCAGACCCACGCCGGCCGCCACCCCCAGGGCCAGCAGGGGGCGCTCCCGCACCGGCTTCTCGATCTTCGGCCGCAAGGTGCTGTTCAGGTCGTCGAGCAGCTGCTCGAGCTGCTCCTCCAGGGGCTTGAGCGAATCCACCACCTGCTGGGCCTGGCCGCCGGTGGCGTTCAGCAGGTCGCCGAGCTGGCGACGCACCCCGGCGCTGGTGGCGCCCGTCTGGCGGCTGATCACCTCCACGGCATGGTCGAAGCTGCCGCGGGTGGCCTCCAGGGTGTGGCGCGCCACCTCGGGCCATTCCTTCTGCAGGGCCGGCAGCAGGGCTTCGAAGCGCTCGCGGAAGGCCAACTGCAGGGGTGACGGCGTGGGAGTCCCGTCCTCCGCTGCCTTCACGGGAGTGGCGTTGAGGGGAGGGGCGTTGGGGGTCTCCTGATCCATGGCTGGTTGGCGAGTTGGCGGCCCTTTCCCCAGACTGTAGGCAGGCCCCTTGTGCCCGTCAGCTTCTCCGCTAAATTCCGTTCGCTTGGTGGCGGGCCCTGTTGGTTCACATCAATCAGGTCGAGCTCAGCCAGTTCAAGTCGTTCGGCGGAACGATCCGCATTCCGCTGGAGCCAGGCTTCACGGTGGTGACCGGCCCGAATGGCTCGGGCAAGAGCAACATCCTTGATGGCATCCTCTTTTGCCTCGGCCTGGCCAGCAGCCGTGGCATGCGCGCCGATCGCCTCCCCGACCTGATCAACAGCGCCCTGCTGCGGGCTGGCAAGGCGGCGGAAACCACCGTCACCGTTCACTTCGATCTGGGCGACTGGCAGCCCGATGAAGCGGAGGCGGGTCTGGAGCCCCCCGCCGAAGGGCCTTGGATCCGCGCCGGCCAGACCACCTGGAGCGTCAGCCGCCGCCTGCGGGTGGCGCCGGGGGGCACCTACAGCAGCAGCTTCAGCGCCGATGGCGTGCCCTGCAACCTGCAGCAGCTCCAGACCCAGCTGCGCCGCCTGCGGGTCGACCCCGATGGCAGCAACGTGGTGATGCAGGGCGACGTCACCCGCATCGTCACGATGAGCGCCAAGGAGCGGCGCGGCATCATCGATGAGCTGGCCGGCGTCGCCCTCTTCGACAGCCGCATCGAGCAGAGCCGCACCAAGCTCGACGAGGTGCAGGATCGCCAGGAGCGCTGCCGCATTGTCGAGCAGGAGCTGCTGGCCTCCCGCCAGCGGCTGGAGCGGGATTGCGCCCGCGCCCGCGCCTACCAGGAGCTGCGCGAACGGCTCCACCGCGGCCGGGCCCAGGAGCAACTGCTGGCGGTGGAGGCCCTGCGGGACGAGCTGGCCGCCCTGGAGAGCCGCGGCCAGGCCCTGGAGCGCCAGGAGCAGCAGGAGCGCGAAGCGATCGCCCAGGCCGGCAAGGCCCTCGCCGAGGCCGCCACCGCCCTGGAGGCCCTCCAGGCCGAGGTGAAGGCCCTCGGCGAAGACCAGCTGCTGGCCGTGCAGGCGGAGCTGGCCGGGCTGGAGGCCAGCGGCCGGGAGCTGGCCCGCCAGGCGGAGCGCCACCAGCGGGAGGCGGAAACCCTCCAGCAGCAGCGCCGGGAGCTGCAGCGCCAGCAGGGGGAGTTGCGGGGGCAGCTGCGCCAGCTCCAGGAGCACGACGACAGCGCCGCCCTGGAGCAGGCGGAGGCCGGCTGCCGCGCCGCCGAGGCCGCGGTGGAACTCTCCCGCCGCCGGCTGGGGGAGGTGGCCGGGCGTTCCGGCAGTTGGTTGGAGCAGCAACAGCAGCGCAGCCGCCGGCGCCACGACCTGCAGGACCAGCTCGGTCCACTGCAGGCCGAGTGGCAGCACCTGGAGGAGCGGCTGCGCCAGGGGCGCCAGCGGCGCGACGAGCTGGAGGCCGAGACCCGCCAGGAGGGCAGCAGCGATGCGGCCGAGGGTGGACGGCTGGCGGCCCTGGAGCGCGAGGCGGAAGCCCTTCAGGCCCAGCTTCAGTCCCAGCAGACGCGGGTGCAGGAGCTGGCGGAGGCCCTGGCCCTGCAGCAGCGCACCCGCGGTCGGCTGGAGCAGGAGCAGACCGGCCTGGAGCGGGAGATCGCCCGACTCGACAGCCGCCGCGAAACTCTGCAGGAGAGTCGCGGCACCGGGGCGCTTCGGCTGCTGCTGGAATCCGGGCTGGAGGGGATCCACGGACCGGTGGCCCAGTTGGGGGATGTGGAGGAGCGGCATCGGGTGGCCCTGGAGGTGGCCGCCGGTGGCCGGCTCGGCCAGGTGGTGGTGGAGGACGACCGGATCGCCGCCCGGGCGATCGAGCTGCTCAAGAGCCGCCGCGCCGGCCGGCTCACCTTCCTGCCCCTCAACCGCATCCGCGCCGGTGGCGGTGGCGGCGCCAGCGGCGCGGCGGCTCTGCAGCGGGGCGGCGGCGCGGTGGGGCAGGCGGGACTGGTGGGCCGCGCCGTCGACCTGATCCGCCACGAAGCCGTCTACGGCGAGGTGTTCCGCTACGTGTTCGGCGACACCTTGGTGTTCGACACCCTCGCCAATGCCCGCCGCGAGCTCGGCCGTTGCCGGGCCGTCACCCTGGAGGGGGAGCTGCTGGAGAAGAGCGGCGCCATGACCGGCGGCAGCCTCCAGAGCCGCTCCGGCCAGCTGGGTTTCGGCCGGGGCGGCGAGGCGGATGAGGCCGAACCGCTGCGGCGCCGGCTGTTGGAGCTGGGTGAGAGCCTGCTCGCCTGTCGCCGCCGCGAGGCGGAGCTGGGCCGGGATCTGGAGGAGGCCCGCCCGGCCCTGCAGGAGCAGCAGCGGCGCCAGGCGGCGCTGGAGGCGGAACGCGGCGCGGCCCGGCGCGGCCTGGAGCCCCTGCGTCAGCGCCGCCAGCAGCTCGATCAGCGGCTCGCCCAGCTAGCCCGCAGCCTGGCCGACGACAAGGCCCGCTGGCGAGAGCTGGAGGGGGCGCTCCAGCCGCTGCAGGCCGCCCTGGCGGAGCTGGAGGCGGCGGAGCGGCAGGCGGCGGGCAGTGGCGATAGCGAACGCTGGGCCGGGCTTCAGGCCGAACTGGAAGCCGCCGACCGGGGCCTGCAGGAGGCCCGGGGTCGGCGGGACGCCCTGGCGCTGGAGCGGCGGGAGCGGGCCCTGGAGGCCGAACGCCTCGCCAGCCGGCTGGAGGCCCTCGGGGTGGAGGAGCAGCGGCTGGTGCAGGCCGTCCAGGCCCTGGTGGCCGAACGCCAGCGCTGGAAGGAGCAGCAGCAGGGGGAGCAGGAGCGGCGGGCCGCGCTGGAGGGGCGCCAGCAGGAACTGGAGACCCGCTTCGGCGCCTGTCGGCGCGCTCGTGATGAGGCGGAGGCCGCCCTGGCGGCCCAGCGCCAGGGGCTGCAGCAGCGCCAGTGGCAGCTGGAGCGGCTGGCCGAGGAACGCCAGACCCTCGCCGAGCAGCGGCGCAGCCAGGCGCTGCGGCTGGAGCAGCTGGAGCGGGACCTGCCCGATCCCCTGCCGGAGATCCCCCCGGAGGTGCGCGAGGCCGGCCTCGCGGCCCTGCAGGAGGAGCTGCGGGGGATCCAGCAGCGGATGGAGGCCCTGGAGCCGGTGAACATGCTCGCCCTGGAGGAGCTGGAGCAGCTGGAGCAACGGCTGGCGGAGCTGGCCGAGCGGTTGGAGGTGCTGAGCAAGGAGCGGGAGGAGTTGCTGCTGCGGATCGAGACGGTGGCCACCCTCCGCCAGGAGGCCTTCCTGGAGGCCTTCCGCGCGGTCGATGGCCACTTCCGGGAGATCTTCGCCGGCCTTTCTGAAGGGGAGGGTTTCCTGCAGCTGGAGAACCCCGAGCAACCGCTGGAGGGGGGCCTCACCCTGGTGGCCCATCCCAAGGGCAAGGCCGTGCGCCGCCTGGCGGCGATGTCGGGGGGGGAGAAGTCGCTGACGGCGCTGAGTTTCCTGTTCGCCCTGCAGCGCTTCCGGCCCTCCCCCTTCTATGCCCTTGATGAGGTGGACAGCTTCCTCGATGGCGTCAATGTGGAGCGGCTGGCCGGGTTGATCGCCCGCCAGGCCGACGCCGCCCAGTTCGTGGTGGTCAGCCACCGGCGGCCGATGATCGCCGCGGCCACCCGCACGATCGGCGTCACCCAGGCCCGCGGCGCCCACACCCAGGTGGTCGGTTTGCCGCCGGCGGCCTGATTGGGGCGGGTGAGCCACAATGGGCCGACTGGGTCCCTGGACTTGACCGCCACGCCACCCCCCGCCGCCGATTCCGCCGCTGCTCCCAGCGACCGCCTCTGGCTGCGTTCCGAGCTGATGGGCACCCAGGTGATCACCCGCGACACCGGCCGTCGCCTGGGCGTGGTGGGGGAGGTGGTGGTG
>JBILEP010000152.1:0-5447 GCA_044352045.1 Cyanobium sp.
ATCTTCTTTTCTACTTCGCGAAGTGTAATATCTACCACAAGAATCTTTAGATCGCCAGCTCTTCCAAAGCGTGCCAGCGCAAGCATTTCTGGGCTTCGAAAGTTAAATCCATTTGAGACAATGTAACTAGCATCAAGTGCCACGTAACGACTAGATAGGGGGAGGTGCTGGTTGGCCATCAAATCATGCTTTAGGACGTTCTTTAAGCTATTGTGGTGGGTTTGGAAAGCTGCCAGTGGGCTAATTGCTATCTAGACGGGGGGATGATGCTCAGCCAGTGAATTGAACGAAGACCTAGTTTAACCAGACTATTCTTAAGCCTAACTTCTATTTAGGCGGATCCGCCTAAGTCGCACCGAGGCCCCTGGCTGTCCGCCTAAGACGCAGCACTCGCCCGGCTGCCCGGCGGCGGAAGCACTGCGCCACAATGGATATCACGGCTTAAGGGCCAAGACTGGTTCATCTTAGGCGGATCCGCATAAGAAGTGTTCATGATGTTACAAAGGAGCGCAGGGGGGCGTACATGTAGAGTCTCGCATGATTGATCTACGTTGCCAAGAGAGGCGTGCAGACAGTGCCGAAAATGAGATGAAGATGATACGCCTGTGTAGTTTTACCTGGCCTTGCGTTTCGGGCCTTCGAGCAGCCATTTGGGTAGCTCCGCCCAACATGCCACGCGGTCGCTCGGCTGTTCGGCCAAGTTCTGATCACTCTGCTATAGTAAGATAGCGGGGGCCTGTACATTGGCGGTAATCAGGCCTGGCAAAAGTAGCCTGCTCTGTTAAATATCGCACAGCTATTGCCTGAATCATTGGCGGGTCGACATGAAGATGTTTGTTTTTGCGCATACAAGTGCGACATGGCTGTGATCCTGCGAGCGCTTATTGGGTGGTATTCGTAAGCCATTACAATGCTTCCCTGGCTTTCCGAGATCCACTTCTTTCCATGCAAGAGAGCCATGGCATGGGTAGGCGCTTTCGGTCGTTTTAGTTCAGTGCAGGCAGTGGGTGTCGGGCCCGTTATCCGCGCCTAGCAGATGCCACAGCCTGCTGTGCAGGCCGAGACAACTATCGGCTGGGCAGACAAGTATTGCCGAGGGCTGCCGGTCTGTCGCTCTGTCGGAACTTCCATAACCACGATTGACTTTGTGGCCACGCTAGGGCCGGCGAACCGCATTCGGCACTTGTTCTCTTGGGACGCATTTCAACTTGCTGGCAGTATGGCCTCAGCGTGGCGCCTTCACGATGTCATTGACTTGTCCGCAGCAAGACGTCATCAAGCAAGATCCGAGATTCAAGTTTCTAGAAACAAGGACTTTGTGCCGCTATTGCGCTGCTCGGATATGGCGGAGCCGGTAAGCCACTACTCAGGCAATGCCAGAAGTCCGCGCTAGCGTCGCCATGTGGCAAGCCCTCCCGCTTTGACTACGGCCTCTTCCGTTTCTGGCATTGGAGGGACAGCCACAATCTTACGTCCGCAGAGGCTTGCCTTTCTATGCATTCTTGGCGCTAACAAAGCAACTCGAAATTTCACCGCAGCACATCAGAGCGGTTTCTCAGGCCGTGGACCTCTTTGGCTCCCTCGAAAAGGCCCGCGACTGGCTGAACGCCCCCAACCAGGCGCTGGGCTGCGAAATTCCTCTCGACCTCCTCGACACCGAGATCGGCACCCATCAGGTGGAAGAGGTTTTGCTGCGCATCAACGTCGCGATCTTCAGCTGATGCGCACTGATCAATCCACCGCATGCGCATGGCGTCGATACAGGAAATCCATCGCTTCGTTGCGCAGCGAGCCATAGCGGGGATCGGCCTGGATGCGCTCGTAGCTGCGGGGGCGTTCGAAGGGCACCGTGAGGATGTCGCCGATCGTGGCGGCTGGGCCGTTGGTCATCATCACGATCCGGTCGGCCAGGAACAGGGCCTCGTCGATGTCGTGGGTGATCATCAGCACCGTGGGCTTGTTCTCGCGCCAGATCGCCAGCAGCTCCTCCTGCAGCTCCTCCTTGGTGATCGCATCCAGGGCGCCGAACGGTTCATCCAGCACCAGCACCGCCGGGTTCACCGCCAACGCTCGGGCGATCGCCACCCGTTGCTTCATGCCGCCGGAGATCTGGCCCGGCCGCTTGTCCGCCGCATCCAGCAGGTGCACCATCTCCAGGTGGTGATCCACCACCTGGCTGCGCTGCGCCGGGTTGAGCTCCGGCCGCGCCGCCTTCACCGCCAACGCCACGTTCTGGCTCACCGTGAGCCAGGGGAGCAGCGAATAGTTCTGAAACACCACCATCCGATCCGGCCCCGGACCCTCGATCGGGCGGTTCTCCAGCATCACCTCACCGCTGCTCGGCTGCAGGAAGCCGGACACCATGTTCAGCAACGTGCTCTTGCCGCAACCGGAATGGCCGATCACACACAGGAATTCCCCCTTCGCCACCGTCAGATCGATCGCCCGCAGCGCCTCGAACGGCCCGCGGCGGCTCTGGAACACCTGGCCCACGCCGCGGAACTGCAGGAACGGCGCCTCCGGGGCGGTGGGCTGGCTTGCGGTGCTGGCCATCTCAGGATCGCGACAACGAGGGAACGGGGGCGGCGGCCAGGGGCACTTCCGCCTGCGGGGGTTGGGGTGATCCGGGCAGGCGGCGCAGGTAGCCCAGCGGATCGTCCTGGTCGAAGGCGATGCCATCCGCCAACGTGAACGGGCGGCGATCGGGTCGCAGCACCGCGTAGCCCGCCTGCTCCAGGGCCCGCTCGCACAGATCCGGCCGGTACACCTGGCTCAGCAATTCCACCCGGTTGCTTGGGAACGGGCACCAGCCCCAGCGGCTGAACTGGCTCAGCAACCAGGCCCCCTCCGCCGGGTTCGGCATGTGGGCCCGATCCACGTGGTACCGGTTGTAGGGCAGGCGGGTGTTGTCGCCGTCTTCGTTGGCGAACTGGCTGCGCAGGGCTAACGCCGCCTGGCTGCCCAGCCACTGCGGCTGGCTCAGCAGCGCGCTCAGCTGCTCGCGTCGGCTGCCGTCATCACAGGGTTCGGCGCCGCGCATCAGGCCGGCGGACAGCGCCGCCAGCGCCTCCGGATGCTTCGCCGCCCAGCCCTCCGAGCAACACAGCACCTTCTCCGGATGGCCGCTCCAGATGTCCAGGTCGGTGGCCATCACGCTGCCGAAGCGCTCCGCCACCGCCTGCGCCACCCGGAAGCGGCCGGCGATGAACCCATCGATCCGCTCGCCCCGCAAGGCCCCCACCATCGTCATCGGCGACATCACCGTGAAGCGCGCCTGGCGCTCCGGATCGATGCCGCCCGCCGCCAGCCAGTGGCGCAGCAGCAGCTCCGGGATGCCGAACCGCTGGGAGATGGCGATGTGCAGCGGCTCGCTCCGCTGCCGCAGCCAGGCGGCCAGCTCCGCCCGGCTGCCCACCCCTGCCTCCCGCCACCGCCGCGCCAGGCACAGGGCATTGCCATTGCGGCTCACCGTCATCGGCGTGATCGCCGGCCAGGGGCTCTGGCCCCCCAGCCCCAGGTTCAGGGCCAGCGGCGTGGACGCGGAGGTGATCGCCACCTGTAGCTCACCCTGGCGCAGGGCCCTCTCCAGCCGCTCCCAGTCGGCGAACGACACCGGCACCACACTCAGCCGCTCGCCATCGAACAGGCGCCGCTCCAGCGCCACCGCCAGCGGCGCGATGTCCAGGCCCGGCAGGTAGCCCAGCCGCACGCTCTTCGGACCGGCCGGCAGCGCCGTGAGCGGCCGGGGCGCCGCCGCTTCGGCCACGCTCGCCCGCCGCTGGCGCAGGCGCCGCTGCTGCTGCAGGAAGCCGATCAGTTCGCTGCGCAGCTGGTAATACTGCGGGTGCTCCATCACCGCCAGCCGCTGGCGCGGCCGCGCGAACGGCACCGCCAGGATCTGGCCGATGCCCGCCTCCGGTCCGTTGGTCATCATCACCACCCGATCGGAGAGCAGCAGGGCCTCATCCACGTCGTGCGTCACCATCACGGTGGTGACACCGGCCTCCTGGCAGATCCCCATCAGCTGCTCCTGCAGGTTGCCGCGGGTGAGCGCATCCAGCGCCCCGAACGGTTCATCGAGCAGCAGCAACCGCGGCCGGATCGCCAGCGCCCGGGCGATCGCCACCCGCTGCTTCATGCCGCCCGAGAGCTCCGCCGGATACTTCTCCTCCGCCGCCGCCAGTCCCACCATCGCCAGGTTGCGGCTGACGATCTCACGCCGCTCCGCCGCGCTGCGCTCCCCCATCACCCGGTTCACCGCCATCGCCACGTTCTGGCGCACGGTTTTCCAGGGCAGCAGCGAATAGTTCTGGAACACCACCATCCGATCCGGACCCGGCTCGGTGACCTGGCGACCCTCGATCAAAATGCCGCCCTGGCTCGCCTGGGTGAGGCCCGCCAGCAGGTTCAGCAGCGTGCTCTTGCCGCAGCCAGAATGGCCGATCAGCGAAACAAATTCCCCCTCCTTGATCTCCAGGTCGATGTCCTTGAGGGCCACGTACCGGCCGCCGCCCGCCAGCGGAAACACCTGGGTGACATCATCCACCGTGAGGAATGCGGCCATCTCAGTTCGCCCCCCGGGCCACCCGCCGCCCCAGCCAGGCCACCAGCCGATCGAGCGCCAGACCCACCAGGCCCACATACAGAATCGCCAGGATGATCTGGCTGGAGCTGCCATCACCACCGGCGTTGTAGGCGTCCCAGATGAAGTAGCCGATGCCGCCATCGGCCTTCAGCATCTCCGCCGCCACGATCGCCAGCCAGGCCAGGCCCACGGCGATGCGCAGGCCGGTGAACACATACGGCACCGTGGCCGGAATCACCACGTTGCGGATGTACTCCCCCTTGCGCAGCCGCAGCACGCGGGCCACGTTGGTGTAATCCTGCGGGATCTCGCGGATGCCCACCGCCGTGTTGATGATGATCGGCCAGATCGCCGTGATGAAGATCACGAAGATCGCCGAGGTGGTGGCGTCCTGGAACACCATCAGCGAGATCGGGAACCAGGCCAGCGGCGGCACCGTGCGCAGCACCTGGATCACCGGATCCAGACCCTTGCCGATGAAGCGGTTCAGCCCCAGCAGGCCGCCGATGCCCACCCCCACCACCGCCGCCAGCCCATAACCCAGCGCCACCCGCTGCAGCGAGATCAGGATCTGCCAGCCCAGCCCTTTGCTGGTGCCCCCCTCATCGAAGAAGGGCTGGCTGATGTACGGATCCCAGGTGTCGGCGATCACATTCACCGGCCCCGGCAGTCGCGCCACGCCGAGCAGCAGCGAGAGCAGTTGCCACACCAGCAGGAAGCCGCCGATGCAGAGCACATAGGGCATCACAGCCCGCAGGCCCGGGCGCAGCCGGCCCGGGGTGTCGCGCCGCTGAACCCCGGCGGCGGGGGTGGTGGGGGTCATCGCAGAACGGGGGGGAGGAGCGGGGGTGGCGTCAGGCCA
>JBILEP010000153.1:0-5430 GCA_044352045.1 Cyanobium sp.
CCAGGCCCCGCAGCAGCAGGTCGACGGTGAGTGCCACCTCGCGGTGCACCAGCCAGCGATGGCGGCTGTGCATCTCCACCGCCAGCGGGAAGGTGGGCTCGGCGGCCCTCTCCAGCACGGTCTTCTGAGTACGGCGGCGGCGGGCCTCCTCGTCCCCGAGGGTGACCGACTGGATGCCCCCCACCAGGTCGCAGAGGGTGGGGTTGCGGATCAGATTCGCTAGCTCGTTGCCGTGGGCGGTGGCCACCAGCATCACGCCCCGCTCCGCGATCGTTCGCGCCGCCTGGGCCTCCAGTTCCGTGCCGATCTCATCGATGACGATGACCTCGGGCATGTGGTTCTCCACCGCCTCGATCATCACCTGGTGCTGCAGCTCCGGGCGGGCTACCTGCATGCGCCGCGCCCGACCGATTGCCGGGTGGGGGATGTCGCCGTCGCCGGCGATCTCGTTGCTGGTGTCGATCACCACCACGCGGCGCTCAAGATCGTCTGCCAGCACCCGGGCGATCTCCCGCAGGGCGGTGGTCTTGCCCACCCCGGGGCGGCCCATCAGCAGCAGCGACTGTCCGGAGTCGAGCAGGTCCCGCACCAGGCCCACCGTGCCGAACACCGCCCGACCCACCCGGCAGGTGAGCCCCACCACCTCACCGCTGCGGCTGCGGATGGCGCTGATGCGGTGCAGGGTGCGCTCGATGCCGGCCCGGTTGTCACCGCCGAAGGGCCCGAGGCGGCGCAGCACCTCCGCCAGGTCGGCGCGCTCGATCGGCACCTCCCCCAACGCCCGCGCCCGGCCGGGGTAGCGGGCCTCGGGCACCCGGCCCAGGTCGAGCACCACCTCCAGCAGCTGGGCGCGGCTCTCGGCGCTGATCAGTGCGGCCTGCACCCCGGCGGGCAGCACCTCCAGCAGGCGATCGAGATCGTCGGTCACCCGCTGGGTGGGGGAGGGGTCGAGGGCCAGGGCGGGACGGGGTTGGGAGGCGGCCAGGGGGAGAAGGAAGGCGTGCTTTGTTTCTAGCCGGGCTTCAGGTCGCGGCGCGGGCCGGTTCCCCCGCGCGGCGCCGCAGCCAGGGGGCCACCAGTTCCCGGGCGATCGCCAGGGCCCTCCCCTGCAGCTCGGGGTCATCCAGCAGCCGCCGGCCGCGCCCCTGGGCCTCCCGCAGCAGCGGCTGCAGCCGCGCCCGGGCGACGCTGCCGAAGGCCACCCCCGCCACAGCCGTCACCCCGGCCCGCTCCACCAGGGCCAGGGTGTGATCGTTGGTGCCGCCGGCGAGCTGCAGCGGACCGGGCGGTGCCTGGGGGGCCACCTGCCGTAGCAGACGCACCGCCGCGCTGGCCGTGCCAGCGCCGACGTCGCCGCTCATTGGCCGCCCATCCAGCTGCCAGAGGGGCCGCAGGCCGGCGGCCCGCAGCTGGCGGAAGCGATCCCACAATTCGGTCACCAGGGCGTCGGGGCTGGCCGGGACGGCGAGGCCGCAGCTCACCGCCAGGCGGCGCAGGGGGACCCCGGAGCGGCCCAGCTGGGCCAGGCGCTCGGCGAAGGCCGCGGAGCGGCCCAGGCGGGTGTGGAGTTCCACCGCGTCGGGCCGCAGTTCGGCCAACAGGGCTGGCACCGCCCCGGGGGCCAGCAGCTGCTGCCGTTCTTCGATCAGCCCCTGGGGGCAGGCGGGCAGGCAGCGGCCGCAGCCGTAGCAGCGCGGTTCGAGCACACCGGTTTCGCCGATCGCCAGGGCGGGGCAGACCCGCTCGCAGGGCCGGGGGCAGTGGGGGGGACAGCGGGCCGGATCGAACCAGGCCTTGCGGAAGTGGGGGTCGCTGCCGTCGCTGAGGCTCACCATCAGCCAGGGCGGCGCGGCGCCGCGCTCGATCGCCCAGGCCATGCCGCGCCGCGCCGCCGCCACAACCGCCGGATCGGCTGCCAGGTCCAGGCAATGGACGCCGGCCAGGGTGTAGAGCCCGGCCAGGTCTTCGATTGCGGCCAGATCCTGGTTGCTGGCCCCGCCGATCCATTTCACCCAGCGGCCGCTGCCCAGGGCCTGCTCGGGGGAGATGGGGGGGGACGGAGGGGGGGAAGCCAGGGCGGAATCCGGGTTCAGGCGGGCACCAACTCGGCCAGGGGCTGCCAGCGCAGGGCCCGGGCGCCACCCATCTCCACCACGATGCGCAGCCGCGGTTCCAGTCGGGTGAGACTGAGCAGCGACTGGAGTTCCGCCTTCGAGAGCACCTGCCCCTCCAGTAGCCAGAGCAGCACCGGACCCTGGCCGTCGAACTGGGTGGCGAGCAGGGGCATCACCCGCTGCACCTCGCCCACGGCCGCGCCACGCCCAACGCTCTGGTGGCCCAAGTGGGGGGGGCGTACCCCGTGCAGTTCCAGCAGGAAGGCCGCCGGGTCCCCCAGGCCGCGGGCGGAGGTGAGTAGGGCCCGGTAGCCGGCGGCCCGCAGCCGGCGCAGCAGCCGCGTTTCGGCGCCCCCCTCGAGCGGTACGAACAGGCCCAGGGCTCCAGCCTTCTCCAGATCCTGGCGGAACCCGCGACCGGTGAGCAGGAGAGGCATCGCGGCGAGGAAATGGCAATGGCAGGCAGTTTGGCAGCCTCAGGGCGGTCCTGGGGGTGGTGGGGGAGGCAATGGTCTATGTTGTTGGCTTGTGCTGCTGAGCCGCGCCCGTCCGCTAGCCGGGCCTCCGGTTCCCAGCACAGGATTCGCCTCTGACGGCGGATCCCCCGGCCAGTACGGTCCCGGCGTCCAGCCGGAGCTGCCGTCGGGAAACTGCCCGCCCCAGGGAATTCATTCCTCAGGCTGCCCGAGCTTCCGCTCCGGCGGTGCGGCGCAAGTCCCAGCCCTGCTGATTCGCCTCGCTAGCCCTGGCTTTCCGGTCGCGTCTCCACGCCACCGGTTGCCAACTCTGCGATCTCCGAATTCAGCACCCGCCCCGATTCGGCACCATGCCGGCCCGGAGTGTTGTCCAGCTGGCGTGCTTCCCCCTCCCATGTCCATCGGCATTCTCGGGAAGAAACTGGGCATGTCCCAGTTCTTCGACGACGAGGGCAGGTCGATCCCGGTCACCCTGATCGAGGCCGGTCCCTGCCGCATCACCCAACTCAAGAGCGACGCCACCGACGGCTACTGCGCCGTGCAGGTGGGCTTCGGCGACATCCGCAGCAAGCTCGTCAACAAGCCTGCCCAGGGTCACCTGGCTCGCTCCGGCGACGAACTTCTCCGTCACCTGCGCGAGTACCGGGTCGACGGGGTCGAGGGTCTTGAGCTGGGTGCCTCCATCACGGTGGCCTCCTTCGAGCCCGGCCAGAAGGTCGACGTCAGCGGCGACACGATCGGCCGCGGCTTCGCTGGCTATCAGAAGCGCCACGGTTTCAGCCGCGGCCCGATGAGCCACGGCTCCAAGAACCACCGCGAGCCCGGCTCCACCGGCGCCGGCACCACCCCTGGCCGGGTTTACCCCGGCAAGCGCATGGCGGGTCGCTACGGCGGCAAGCAGATCACCACCCGCGGTCTCACCATCCTGAAGGTGGATCACGAGCGCAACCTGCTGGTGGTCAAGGGCTCGGTTCCCGGCAAGCCCGGGGCCCTGCTCGACATCCGCCCGGCCAAGCGGGTGGGCAGCAAAGCCGCGACGTGAGGAACGCAGCCATGACATCCATTTCAGTGCGCGACTGGCAAGGCAAGGAGAGCGGCAAGACCGATCTCAGCCTGAGCGTCGCCAAGGAAAGCTCCGCTAACGATCTGTTGCACCGCGCCGTGGTGCGCCAACTGGCCAACGCCCGCCAGGGCACCGCCAGCACCCTCACCCGGGCTGAAGTGGCCGGCGGCGGCCGCAAGCCCTACAAACAGAAGGGCACCGGCCGGGCGCGTCAGGGTTCGATCCGCACGCCGTTGCGCCCCGGCGGCGGCATCATCTTCGGGCCGAAGCCCCGTAGCTACGAGCTGGCGATGAACCGCAAGGAGCGTCGTCTGGCCCTGCGCACGGCCCTGATGAGCCGCACCGACGACATCGTGGTGGTGAAGGGTTTCGGCAGCGAGCTCACGGCACCCAAAACCCGGGAGATCACCGCCGCCCTGCAACGCCTCGGAATCGAGGCGGGCAGCAAGGTGCTGCTGGTGCTCGATGGGGCCTCCGAGGCGGTCAAGCTCTCGGTGCGCAACCTCGAGAAAGTCAAGCTGATCGCCGCCGATCAGCTCAACGTCTTCGATCTGCTCAACGCCGGCAAGCTGGTGGTGGGCGAGGAGGCACTCGCGAAGATTCAGGAGGTTTACGGCGATGGCTGAACGCTTCACCCACCGGCTGGCGGATGTGATCCGCCGCCCACTGATCACCGAGAAGGCCACCCGGGCCCTGGAGCTGAATCAGTACACCTTTGAGGTGGATCACCGGGCCGCCAAGCCCGACATCAAGGCGGCTGTGGAAAGCCTCTTCGATGTCAAGGTCGTCGGGATCAGCACCATGAATCCCCCCCGCCGCAGTCGGCGGGTGGGCCGCTTCTCCGGCAAGCGTGCCCAGGTGAAGAAGGCGGTGGTGCGCCTTGCCGAAGGCAACGCCATCCAGCTGTTCCCCGAGTCCTGAGGGTCTGAAACGTCATGGCAATCCGTACCTACAGGCCCATCACCCCCGGCACCCGCACGCTGGTCGTCACCGACTTCAGCGAGATCACCGGCCGCGGCCGGGAGCGGGGGCTGGTGGTGGCCAAGCACCGCCGCAAGGGCCGCAACAACCGCGGTGTGATCACCTGCCGCCATCGGGGCGGCGGTCACAAGCGCCTCTACCGCCTCGTCGACTTCCGCCGCGATAAGCACGGCGTGACGGCGAAGGTGGCGGCCATCCACTACGACCCGCACCGCAACGCCCGCCTGGCCCTCCTCTATTACGCGGATGGCGAGAAGCGCTACATCCTCGCCCCGTCCGGGGTGACGGTGGGTCAGACCCTGGTCTCCGGTCCCGACTCGCCGATCGAGAACGGCAACGCCCTGCCCCTCTCCGCCATCCCCCTGGGCTCCAGCGTTCACAACGTGGAGCTCTACGCCGGTCGGGGTGGCCAGATGGTGCGCACCGCCGGGGCCAGCGCCCAGGTGATGGCCAAGGAGGGCGACTATGTGGCCCTCAAGCTGCCCTCCACCGAGGTGCGGCTGGTTCGCCGTGAGTGCTACGCCACCCTCGGCGAGGTGGGCAACTCCGAGCAGCGCAACACCAGCCTGGGCAAGGCCGGTCGCAAGCGCTGGCTGGGACGGCGCCCCGAGGTGCGCGGCAGCGTCATGAACCCTTGCGACCACCCCCACGGTGGTGGCGAGGGCCGGGCGCCGATCGGCCGCTCCGGTCCGGTCACCCCCTGGGGCAAGCCGGCCCTCGGCTACAAGACGCGCAAGCGCAATAAGCCGAGCAACCGGTTCGTGCTGCGCAAACGTCGCCGCACCTCCAAACGGAG
>JBILEP010000154.1:0-5426 GCA_044352045.1 Cyanobium sp.
ATGTCGATGCCGGTGTCGAGGGTGAGGCGCGGCCACAACCCCGACAGCAGACGCGCCACCAGCAGCCGCCAGGGGGCGATGCCGTCGGCGTCGAGGGCGGGGTTGGTGAGCACCAGCCCCCTCAGGCCGGCGGCGATGGCCGGTTCCCGCAGCACCAGATCGAGGCACACCGCCCCCCCCAGGCTGTGACCCAGCAACACCAGCGGCGGCGCGCTGGCCCCGCCATCCCCTTGGCCCAGGGCCCCGGCCACCGCCTGGCCCAGCTCCGCCCAGTCGTTCACCCAGCCCCGCGGCCCCGGTGCGAGGCCATGCCCCGGCAGGTCCGGGGCCCACACCGTCCAGCCGCAGGGCAGCAGCGCTTCCGCCAGCACCCGGAACTGGCCGGCATGGCCGCCGATCCCATGCACCGCCACCAACCGCCCGCGCTCCGGCCCCGGCGCGATCCAGGCCCGCAGAGGAAGGGCCAAGCCAGCCGGGCCGGGCACGCTGAGGCGGCGCTCGCACAACTCCATGGCGCCCATCTTGGGCAGGGGAGTTCACCGTTGCAGGCCGCCGCGCCCCCGCGAGGCTCGAATGCCCGCCTCAGGGCCCCTCCAGGCAGACCGCGCTGCCGTTGTCGCGCACACCGATGGGGCGGGGCGGTACGGGCGGCCACCACGCCGGGGCGGAATCCGGCCCCCGCTCGGGGCTGTGCAGCTCCTCGGCCGGAATGCTTTCCGCCAGTTCGGCGCCGCTGCGGCCATGGGTCCAGATCTGCACCTCGCTGGCGGGGGGGCAGCGGAAGCTCAGCCGCTCGAAGGGGAACACCACACGCTCCAGCAGGACGCCCTCCGGTCCGCAGCAGCGCACGATCCGCAGGCGGTTGGTGGTGTTGCGGTAATGGCAGAAGAGCGGCTCCACGTCGTCCTCGCGGCTGGCGTCATTCCATCCACGCAGCCCGGCCCCGGGCGATCCGTAACGTGCGCCACGCTTCCGGGGTGCCAGGTATTCCTGCTCATCGTCCCCATTCGGGGACTTTCCCGCGACGGGGGAGACCGAACAGGGTTTTCCCACAGACATCGGAGGGTCGCCTGATGACCTGCTCCACACCCATCCCCGCCCGGGCGCACCCGGGCCATTCGCCCGCCGCCGACCCGGCCGCCTGCTCCTGCCTCGGCCGCACCTGCCTCCACTGGCGCGCCGACGGCGAGCTCACCGAGGAGGATCGCGACCTGGTGCTCCGCCGCCTGCGCTTGGTCGATCCCCAGCTGGCGGTCGGGGCTGCGGCCTAACTCACAGAAATGTGATAGAGCCTTTTCGCAAACCATGGGCTGGAGGAGCGGCTCTGAGCGGCACAGATCCGGTCTGGACCTGGCGCTTCCAGCGTCGCCTGCGCGACGACGGCCCCCTGGCGGGGTTGCGCTTCGCCGTGAAGGACATCATCGCCGTGCGGGGCTGCCCGCTCGGACGGGGCAACCCGCACTGGGCCTCCTGGCAGAAGCCAAGGGAGGATGACGCCCCCTGCGTGCAGGCCCTGCTCGGCGCCGGAGCTGTCTGCGTCGGCACCACCTGGCTGGACGAGTTCGCCTTCGGCCTCAGCGGCGAAAACCCCTGGGGGGGCACTCCCCCCAACCCCCGGGCGCCCGGCCGGATCACGGGCGGCTCCAGCAGCGGCAGCGCCGCGGCGGTGGCCCTCGCCCAGGCCGATGTCGCCCTTGGCACGGACACCGCCGGCTCCGTGCGGGTGCCGGCGAGCTGGTGCGGCCTGTGGGGTTTTCGGCCCAGCCATGGCGCCGTCTCCCTCCAGGGGGTGGCGCCCTTGGCCCCCAGTCTCGATGTGGTGGGTCCCCTCGCCCGCGATGGCACCACCCTGGAGCGGGTGATGGCGGTGCTGCTGGCCGCTGCCCGCGGCGACAGGCCGCCCCCTCTGGTGGAGGCCATCACGCCCCGGCGACTGCTCTGGATCCCGGAGCTGTGGGAGCTGGCGGAGGCTTCGGTGCACAGCGCCCTGATGGCGGAGGCCCGGCGGCTGGCCGTCCGGCTGGCG
Organism: Cyanobium sp.; assembly: GCA_044352045.1. Taxonomy (GTDB): domain Bacteria; phylum Cyanobacteriota; class Cyanobacteriia; order PCC-6307; family Cyanobiaceae; genus Cyanobium. The sequence continues at coordinate 2,027 of JBILEP010000154.1, forward strand.
CTGCCGCTCGATCCCCTGCCCCTGGGGGAACTGGATCTCGCCGGCCCCGAGGCGTTGTTGGCGATCCTGCAGCCCATCCAGTGGGAGGAGGTGGACCGCAGCCTGGCGCTGCTGCCCGCCGACCTGCCGATCGGCCCGGCGTTGCGGCGCAACCGGGAGCTGGTGGCGGGCCGCGATCGGGCCCTGCTGGCCCCCGCCCTGGCCCGACGGCAGCGTCTTCGCCACCACCTCGACGCTGTGCTGCGCCCCGGGGGGCAGGACGGGGACGCCCTGCTGCTGCTGCCCTTAACCCCCTGCCCCGCGCCGCCGCGGGGCGCCCTGGGCCACGACCGCCGTGACGATGGCGTGCTGCGACGGCTGCTGATCCTCGGCGCCCTGGCCGGCCTGGGCGGGCTCCCCCAGCTCAGCCGACCCGGAGCCCGGGTGGAGGGGTTGCCGGTGGGCTTGGGGGTGATCGGTAGCCGGGGTTGCGATGCGGGCTTGCTCGCCCTCCTTAACGTCAGCTTCTGAGCTGTTTGGCGTCCCACCCCTCCATGAGCTCGCCGTGCTTCCACCTCTCGATCCCCTCCACCGATCTGGCGGCCACCGAGCGCTGGTATGTGGACGGCCTCGGCTGCGCCGCCGGCCGCCGCAGCGACCAGGCCCTGATCCTGGATCTGGGCGGCCACCAACTGGTGGCCCAGCTCAGCCGGCCCACCCAGGGCCCGCCCCAGAGCGGCATCTACCCCCGCCATTTCGGCCTGGTGTTCGACGCACTGCCGGCCTGGGAGGCCTGGCGCGCCAGGGCGCAGGCGGCGGGGCTGCGCTTCGGGGTGGAACCCAAGTGCCGCTATGCGGGCGGGGAGCTGGAGCACCACACCTTCTTCCTGATCGATCCCGACCACAACTGGCTCGAGTTCAAGCACTACCGCCAGGCCGCCGCCGTGCTCGGCTGCCAGCATCTGCGCCAGGTGGGCGATGCGGCGCTGCGGGATTGAGCGGCGGGCACTTCGCAAAGCAGCGCCGGCACCATCCACTTACCGTCCCCGTATGAAGGAGCGGATCGCCATCCCCGGACGCCAGGATGAATCGAGCCCAGGGCCCGACCTGGAGCGGCCCCTGCTGGAGCTGATCCTGGAGAACACGGCCGTGGCCATGGCGTTGGCCGATGGGGAGGGCCGCCTGATCCGGATCGCTCCAGCTCTGCAACACAAGCTCGGCCGAGCCGAGGCGGAATTGCTCGGCCGGCACTGGAGCGCGATGCTGCCGTCCCGGGGGGACGAACGGGAACGGGCCCTCGCGCTGGAAGAGACGCTGGCCAGCGGCGCCCGTGACCACGCCAGCCTGCAGATCCGCCTTCCCCGCCCGCAGGAAGCGGCCGAGCTGGCCACCCTGAGCCTCTTCGTGGTGCGGGCCAAGGGGGGCGCGCTGCGCCGGCTACTCCTGCAACTGCAGGACGACCAGGCCATCCCACCGCTGGGGGGGGAGCGGCCGCAGCCGATGCTCAGCGATCGCTGGCAGATCGCCACCGATTCCGCCGATATCGGTGTCTACGACCTCCATATCCCCAGCGGCCGGGTGCTCTATTCCGCCAGCTACCTGCGCAACCTGGGCTACGAACCCAACAGCTGGCTGCCCTCCATGGAGGAGTGGCGAACCCGGCTGCATCCGGAGGATGCGCCGCGCGTGCTTGCCGATGTGCTCAACAAGCGGGACTCAGAGAGGGTGGAGATCGAATACCGCCTCCGCCATCGGGATGGCTCCTGGCGCTGGATGCTCGACCGGGGCCGCGTGGTGGAGTGGGACGAGCAGAGCCGGGCGCCGAAGCGGGCGGTCGGCACCCTGCTGGACGTCACCGAACGGCGGCGGGCCCAGCTGGAATTGGAGCGCGCCAACGAACGCATGCGCCTGGCCGCCAGGGCGGATGGCATTGGCCTCTGGGAATACGACCTGGTGGCCGACCGGCCCCACTGGGACGACGAGATGCTGCGCATCTACGGAATCAGCCGTGAGGAGTTCAGCGCCACCGGTGAGGCGTGGGAGGCCTTTCTTCACCCGGAGGACCAGGGGGAGGAGGCGCGCAGCCTGCGCCAGGGCTGGGAGGCCAGTGACGGCGTGCTCGAACAGCGCTTCCGCATCATCCGCCCCGATGGCGAGGTGCGCCACATCCGCTCCAGCGCGCTGATGACCCGCGATGAGACGGGCCGGCCGCTGCGCGTCATCGGCGTGAACTTCGACTTCACCGATAAGCGCCGGGCCGAGGAGGCGGCGATGGCCGCCCACCAGCGGGAACAGCGGATGGTGCAGCACCAGCGGCGGGTGCTGCAGCAGAAGATCAAGACCAGCCTGACGGCGGCGGCGATCGCCCACGAGATCAACCAGCCCCTGAGCATCATCCTTCTGCACTGCCAGATGGCGATGGCGCGACTCGAGCAGAGCAACGCCGACACCCCCTGGCAGGAGACGGTGCGTCCTCTGCTGAGCACCTTGACCGAGGAGGCCGAACGGATGCACACCACGATTGAGACGATGCGGATGCTGCTGCGCAATGTCCAGACGGATCTGCGCCCGGTGGATCTCAGCAACGTCACCGGCAGCGCCCTGCTCTACCTGCTGCCGAAGCTGCGGCGGGTGGAGGTGGAGCGGATCGGGCTCACCCGGCCCTGCCTGATCGAGGGGGATGAGGCCCAGCTGCAGATCTGTGTGAGCAATGTGCTGCGCAACGCCCTGCAGGCGACCCAGGTCCAGCCCGGTGGCCCGCGGCGGATCCGGGTGGAGCTGCGGCGCCAGGAGCACTGGGTCGAACTCGTGGTGGGAGACAGTGGCCCGGGCTTCGGCAGCGAGCCCCCGGACACCACCGTGCTGCGCTCCTCCAAGGAGGAGGGAACCGGCCTCGGGCTCTATGTGGTGCGCACCACCCTCGACAATCACGGCGGCACAATCGAATTCGGCCAATCACCTCTGGGGGGAGCCGAAGTGGTGCTGCGCCTCCCCCTCCTGGGCTAGTCGCGCTGGGCGGTGTAGAACGGGTGGACCGCAACCGTTTCCATGCGCGCCCTCTCCTTCTTCTTTGCCGCCCTGCTGGGCCTTGCTCTGGCGATGATGGCCCCGGTCCTGGCCGGCCCCCGCCCAGAAGCCACCCCGGCGCCGCTCGCGGCTACCCTCTCTACGGAGATCGCTCCCGAGGTTGCCTTCGAGCCTGGCGAGGCCATGGAAGCTGGCACCACCGCCGCCACCCTGGACGAAAGCCTGAACGTCGAGCAGCTCAGCCGCTCGATTCTCGAGGCGATCGGCGCTGACGCCGCCTGATCCCATCCCCATGAACCCGCCCCCTGGCGGCGCCGACCTTTCGTTGGATCGGCCTTCGGCCCGTCAGCGCCTTCGGCCTGAGACCGCCGACGCCTCCACGGGCCGCGGCTTT
>JBILEP010000155.1:0-5402 GCA_044352045.1 Cyanobium sp.
CTACCAGATCGTGGGGGTGCTGGCCTTCTCGCTGTTCTCGATCGTCACCTCCCTGGCTCTCTGGACGCTCCTCGGCTCCCTCACCGGTGGCATCCGGGTAACCGAAGCGGAGGAGGTGGAGGGCCTCGACATCGGCGAACACGGGATGGAGGCCTATCCCGACTTTGTGCCGGTGGCCAAGTGAAACCGGAATCGGGGGCCGGAGGGTCCCCGATTTTTTTTGGCAAAGACCGTGAAAATTCGCGATCCGTTGCCTTTGCTACAGGGAAGCGGTCAACGGCGACACATGGTAACCAGGTGAACACTGAAGAGGTTCCCCCCCTCATGCCACGGACTTTCCCGTCCGGCGGAGGCCCGTCCGTCGCGACGACCTTCGACCGTTTCCGCTCCAGGGTGCTCGCCGGCGTCCAGGGGCCCCAGTTGCGGCGTTCCGCCTTCTTCGCTACGGCGATCGGCGCCGGGCTGGTGCCCTTGATGGGCGGTGCCGCCAAGGCCGCGCTCCAGAACGCCCCCACCGATGGGGCCGACACCATGCTGATGCTGTTCGGCTCGGCCCTGGTGCTGCTGATGACCCCGGGTCTGGCGTTCTTTTACGGCGGTTTCACTCGCCCCAAGAACGTGCTCAACACGATGATGATGAGCTTCTTCCTGATGGGGCTCATCGGCGTGCTGTGGGTCGTGATCGGCTATAGCCTCGCCTTCGACACCGGCTTCAAGAGCCCCTTCATCGGCGGCCTCGGCGCCATGTGGCTGAACAACGTCGGCGGCCCGCTCGGCGATGCCCCCCTCGGCCCGGGCTTCCCGATCAGCGCCACCTGCTTCGCCTTGTTCCAGGGCATGTTCGCGATCATCACCCCGGCCCTGATCTCCGGCGCCCTGGTGGAGCGGATCAGCTTCAAGGCCTGGTTCTGGTTCTGCCTGCTCTGGAGCCTGCTGGTGTATTCGCCGATGGCCAAGATGGTCTGGGGTGGCGGCTTCCTCGGCGCCGCTGAAGGAATGATGGGCGCCATCGATTTTGCCGGTGGCACGGTGGTGCACATCGCCTCCGGCGTGGCGGCCCTGGTGGGTGCCGCGATCCTCGGCCCACGCACCACCTGGCCGAACAACAAGCGTCCTCCCCACAACGTTCCCTTCATCCTGCTGGGGGCCGGCCTGCTCTGGTTCGGATGGTTCGGCTTCAACGGCGCCAGCATGTTCGCTTCCAAGACCGCCGGTTTGCCCTTCCTCACCACCACCACATCCGCCTCCGCCGGCCTGCTCACCTGGTGTCTGATCGAGTGGTTCAAGGACGGCAAGCCCACCGCCGTCGGTGCCGCCACCGGCGCGGTGGCCGGCCTGGTGGGCATCACCCCCGCCGCCGGTTTCGTGTACATGGGCCCCGCCATCGCCATCGGCGCCATTGCCGCCGCCGTCTGCTTGATCGCGGTGCGCATCAAGGCCGCCATCCAGTTCGACGACTCCCTCGACACCTTCATGGTGCACGGGGTGGGCGGCACGGTGGGAGCCCTGCTCACCGGCATCTTCGCCTCCAAGGCGCTCGTTCCGGCCGACTACTTCCCGGCCGCCGCCAAGGTGCTGGAGGCAGGGGGCAACCTGGGCCTGTTCTTCACCCAGCTCAAGGCAGTGCTCTTCACCTATGCCTTTGTGGCCATCGCCAGCGCGATCATCTTCTGGGTGGTCGGTGCCGTGGTAGGTCTGCGGGTCAGCCCTGAGCAGGAGGAGCGCGGACTCGATTTCGTGGCCCACGGCGAAGAGGCCTACGACCCCATGACCAACTGACCCCACGACAGGAGCCCCGATTCCCATGAAGATGATCACGGCAATGGTCCGCCCCACCCGGGTGGACGCGGTCAAAGCGGCCCTGGTGGCGATCGAGGTGGTCGGCATGACCGTCAGCGATTCCCGCGGCTTCGGCCGCCAAAAGGGCCAGGTGGAGCGCTATCGCGGCACCGAATTCACGGTGGAGTTTCTGCCCAAGTCGAAGGTGGTGGTGGTGGTGCCCGATGAGAAGTTGGACGCCGCCGTGGCCGCCATCCTCGAGGCGGCGCGCACCGGCGAAATCGGCGACGGCAAGATCTTCGTCACCCCCGTCGAGCAGGCGATCCGCATCCGCACCGGCGACACCGGCGAGATCGCCCTCTGAGCGCCGCCGGCCCTGCCGGCTGCAGCGATGTCCCCACCTGCCCCGCCGCGCTTGGCCTGGGCTTGGTGGGGTTTCTCGCGTCCGCTGCCCCGGGGGCGGCCACTGGCGTGTGGCGCCGATAGCCTGAGCCCTCGCTGATCCCACGCTCCCCCACCGCCAGCCCAGCGTTATGGAAGCCCTGGCCGAGTACTTCAAAGTGTTCTCCGAGCCCAACCGTCTGGCCGTTCTCGATGCCTTGCGCCACGGTCCACTCAACGTGACGGCTGTGGTGGCGCGCACCGGCCTGAGCCAGGCCCTGGTGTCCAAGCACCTCAAGCTGCTGACCCTCGCCGGGGTGATCAGTCGACGGCCGGAGGGCACCCTGGTGTTCTACGCGGTGATCGACCCGCAGAGTTTCCAGCTGCTGGCGGATGCGCAGAGACTGATGCTCTCTTCCCGGCGCCTGCAGCTCGATGCCCTCGCCGCCATCCTTTGATCTGGCCCCGCCGATGAACGACCGCTTCGACCTGATCGTTCTCGGCGCCGGCTCCGGCGGACTGGCCGCCGCCAAACGGGCCGCCTCCTACGGGGCGCGGGTGGCGATCGTGGAGGGGGATCGGGTGGGGGGCACCTGCGTGATCCGTGGCTGTGTGCCCAAAAAGCTGCTCATGTACGGCTCCGCCTGCCGCCACTGGTTCGCCGACGCGGCCAGCTACGGCTGGAGTGTCGGGGAGGCGCGCTGCGATCCCGCCGTCCTGCTGGCGAACGTGCGCGCCGAGGTGGACCGGCTCAACGCCCTGCACATCGGCTTCCTGGCGAAGGCGGGTGTGGAGCTGGTGCGGGGCTGGGGCCGCTTGGGCGGACCCACCACCGTGGCGGTGCGTCAGAGCGATGGCACGGAGCGGGAGCTGCAGGCGGAGCGCATCCTGATCGCCGTGGGCGGCCGGCCCCAGCGCCCGGCCATCCCTGGCGCCGATCTGGGCTGGGTGAGCGACGACCTGTTCGAGCTGGAGTCGCTGCCCGAGGCGATGGTGGTGGTGGGGGCGGGCTTCATCGCCTGCGAGTTCGCCGCCATCCTCCATGGCCTGGGGGTGAAGGTGACCCAGCTGGTGCGGGGGGATCAGCTGCTGCGCGGCTTCGATCGCGAGGCGGGCGAGGCGGTGCGCCAGGCCATGGCGGCCGACGGCATTGAGATCCGCTTCCAGCAGGCGCCGGCGGCGATCAGCGGCGACTGCGGCCCGGGCGATCTGAGCGTCACCACCCGCTCCGGCGAGGCGATCCCCTGCGGCGGGGTGCTGCTGGCCACGGGCCGGCGTCCGTTCCTGGAGGGGCTCGACCTGGCCGCCGCCGGCGTGGCGACGGAAGCGCAGCGCATCCCGGTGGACGCGGACCAGCGCACCAACGTGCCCAGCATCTATGCGGTGGGGGACGTGACCGATCGGGTGAACCTCACCCCCGTGGCGATCGATGAGGGCCGCGCCTTCGCCGACTCCGTCTACGGGCAGCGACCGCGCCGGGTGGACCACGCCCTGGTGCCCCGGGCGGTGTTCAGCCAGCCCGAGCTGGCCAGCGTGGGACTGAGCGAGGAGGAGGCGGTGGAGCGTCTCGGGGTGGAGGGGGTGCGGGTGCACCGGGCCCGCTTCCGACCGATGAGCCAGGCGCTGCCGGGGCGGGATCCGAAGGTGCTGCTCAAGCTGGTGGTGGCCCGGGATGGGGGGCGGGTGCTGGGGGCCCACATGGTGGGTGAGCACGCGGCGGAGATCATCCAGATGGCGGCGATCCCGATCGGCATGGGCGCCAGCAAGGCCGACTTCGATCGCACGATGGCCCTGCATCCCTCCGTGGCCGAGGAGTTCGTGACCATGCCGGATTGACGCCATGGCTCCAGCGACCACGCCACCGTTCCCCCTGGCCGCCGCCGCCGGAGGCGGCCCCCTGCTGATCCGCCAGCTCTTCGATGCCGCCACCGGCACCTTCACCTACCTGCTGGCGGATGTGCCCAGCCGCGCCGGGGTGCTGATCGATCCGGTGTTCGAGCAGCACGAGCGCGACCTCTCCCTGCTGCGGGAACTGGGCATCGCCCTGGTGGCCAGCCTCGACACCCACGCCCATGCCGACCATGTCACCGGCAGCTGGCTGCTCCACGCCGCCACCGGCTGCGCCATCGGCCTGGCCGCGGCCGTGGGGGCCAAGCACGTGACCCTTCCCCTCCACGATGGCGACCGGGTGGCCTTCGGCGGGCGCCACCTGGAGGTGCGCAGCACCCCGGGGCACACCGATGGCTGCCTCACCTACGTGCTCGACGACCGCTCGCTGGCCTTCACCGGCGACGCCCTGCTGGTGCGGGGCTGCGGCCGCTGCGATTTCCAGCAGGGGGACGCCCACGCCCTGTGGGCCTCGATCACCGCTCGCATCCTCACCCTCCCCGAAGGCTGCCTTCTCTATCCCGGACACGACTACGGCGGCCGGGGCGTCACCTCCGTCGCCGAGGAGAAGGCCTACAACGCCCGCCTCGGCGGAGCCGCCACGGAGCGGGATTTCGTGGGCCACATGCAGAATATGAAGCTCCCCCACCCGGGCCGGATCGCGGTGGCCCTGCCGGCGAACCTGCGCTCCGGCAGGCCCCTGGAGGAACCCCGATCCGCCGATTGGGCGCCGCTGCAGCACAGCTACGCCGGCCTGCCGGAGCTGCCTGGCGCTTGGGTGGTCGAGCACCGGGAGGGGATCACCCTGCTCGATGTGCGTTCTCCCGAGGAATACGCCGGACCGGACGGCCACGTGGCCGGCAGCCTGCTGATCCCGCTACCCGAACTGGAGGCCCGCGCCGGCGAGATCCCAGCCGACCGACCGGTGGTGGTGCTCTGCCATTCCGGCAGCCGCTCCGCCCTGGCCACCCAGCAACTGCTGCGGGCCGGCCGCCGGGAGGTGGCCAACCTGCAGGGCGGGCTGAGCCGCTGGGCGAGCGACGGCTACCCCCTCGAGGGCCGCCAGCACGGGTGAGGGGTGCTGGAGTTTCCGCTCAGAGGTCGTCTTCGACTTCCGGCTGGATCTCGCAGTCGCTCATCGGGTAGCTGACGCAGAGCAGGGCGAAGCCCTCCTCGATCTGGTCGTCATCCAGGAAGCTCTGGTCCTTCTGGTCCACCTTGCCGGAGACGATGCGGCCGGCACAGGTGCTGCAGGCCCCGGCGCGGCAGGAATAGGGCAGCTCGACGCCCTGCTCCTCGGCCGCATCGAGGATGTAAGTGTCGTCGGCGCACTCGAAGCTGTAGCCGGTGGTGAG
>JBILEP010000156.1:0-5375 GCA_044352045.1 Cyanobium sp.
CACGGCGCGCACGTCGTCGAGCTCCTCGATGGCGTCGAGCATGCGCAGGCAGGCCCGCAGCAGCTCGGGATCCTCCAGGTGGCAGGCCGTCTGGGGGATCCAGCGGTGCTCCCAGCCCACCACCTCCAGGCCCCGCTGCCGCAGCCCCGCCTGCAGGGCCTCCAGATCTTCGAAGGCGCCGATCACCTCGGCCCCCTCCGGCTCCAGGGACCAGCCCAGGGCCGCAGGCCCGCCGCCCTCCTCCAGGGCCAGCAGCTGCTCCATCAGGGCCTCCTCGCTCAGGCCGTCCGGCTGGAGGCGCACCAGCGAGCGCGGCTCGAACAGGTAGCTCACGCAGCCGCTCTCCCCCAGGTTGCCGCCGTGCTTGCTGAAGGCCAGGCGCAGGTCGGCGGCGGTGCGGTTGCGGTTGTCGGTGAGGGCCTCTACCAGCACCGCCACGCCGCCGGGACCGTACCCCTCGTAGCGCACCGCCTCGAAGGCCTCGGCGCCGCCGCCCCCCTGGCCCGATCCCTTGGCGATCGCCCGCTCGATGTTGGCGTTGGGCACCCCCGCCGCCTTCGCCTTCTCGATCGCCGTGCGCAGCTGGAAGTTGCCCAGGGGATCGGTGCCAGCGCGGGCGGCCACCATGATCTCCCGCGCCATGCGGGTGAACACGGCGCCGCGCTTGGCGTCGACCACCGCCTTGGTGCGCTTGATCTGGGCCCACTTGCTATGGCCGGCCATCGTCTGGAACGGGCGTCTGGAACGGGAGGGGGAGAAGAGATCAGCCGGCGGCGTCGAACACCAGGCGGGGGCGGAGCCGGCCGGCGCCATCCGCCCGGGCGATGCCCGCCAGGTTGCCATCCGGATCGAGCACCGCCAGGGGCTGCTCCGCCGGTAGGGGGTGCGGCGCCGGCAGATCGCGGCCGCAGCGCCAGGCCACCAGCTCGGAGCTCGCCAGCTTGTGGCGGGGCAGATCCGCCAGGGCTTGCAGGGGGTCGAGCAGGGGCGGTGGCGGGGCGGAATCGAGCCGCTCCAGGGGCACGGCGTTGGCCAGGCTGAAGCCCAGCGCCTCGGTGCGTCGCAGCTGGGCCAGGGCGCCGCCGCAGCCGAGGGCCTGCCCCAGGTCGCGGGCCAGGGCGCGGATGTAGGTGCCCGCCGAGCAGCGCACCGCCAGCTCCAGGGTGCCGGCGGCGGGATCCCAGGCGAGCAGCTCGAGGCTTTCGATTCGCACCGGCCGCGCCTCCAGGGCGCTGAGCTCGCCGCGGCGGGCGCGGGCGTAGGCCCGCTCGCCAGCCACGTGAACCGCCGAAACCTGGGGCGGCACCTGCTGGATGGCGCCGCGGAACCCCTCCAGGACCACCTCCAGTGCCGCGCGCTCCAGCGGCGGAATGGGGAAGCGCTGCAGCACCGCCCCCTGCAGGTCGTCGCTGTCGGTGCGCAAGCCCAGCTGCACCACGCCCCGATAGGCCTTGGCGCCGCCCAGGTAGGGCAGCAGGCGGGTGGCGGGGCCGATGGCGATCGGCAGCACGCCGGTGACGGCCGGATCGAGGGTGCCGCCATGGCCCACCCGCCGCAGCCCATAGGCCCGCCGCACCCGGGCGACGCAGCCATGGGAGGTGAGCCCGGCGGGCTTGTCGAGCACCAGGAAACCGCAGGGCACGCCGTGGGCGGCGGGCTCAGCCGACGGTGACGTGGATGCGCTTGCGGTTGCGCAGGTTGCGCTTGATCGATTCGAAGCTCACCACCCCATCCACCAGGGCGAAGAGGGTGTCATCGGAGCCGCGACCCACATTGGAGCCCGCCAGCACGGAGGAGCCGCGCTGGCGGATCAGGATCGAGCCGGCGCTGACGGCCTCGCCGCCGAAGGCCTTGACCCCGAGGCGCTTGGAGTTGGAATCGCGGCCGTTGCGGGTGGAGCCGGTGCCTTTCTTGTGGGCCATGGGGTGGGGGGAGGGAAGGGGGAAAACGGGGGCTGGAGGTTAGGCGACCGGCTTGCCGCCGACGGAGATCGATTGCACGAGCACCCGGGTGAGCTCCTGGCGATGGCCGTTCTTGCGGCGCGTCTTCTTCTTCGGACGCATCTTGTAGACCAGCAACTTCGGGCCGCGGCGGTGGGCGAGCACCTTGAGCTCCACGCTGGCGCCCGTCACGTAGGGCTGGCCGAGGGTGGTGCCGCTGCCATCCTTCACCAGGAGCACCGACTCGAGGGTGACGGTGCTGTCCACCTCGGCGGCGAGGCGATCGAGGTCGAGGTAGCGGTTGGGCTGCAGCCAGAACTGCTGGCCGGAGGCTTCCACGATCGCGTAGGCGCCGCTAGGGGCTGGCGCGCTGGCGGTGGTTTCGGCCGGGCTGGGCGTTGCGCTCATGGGCGGTGGGGGCATGGCCAGGCTGGCGGGGTGGATCCCGCCATTGAGCCTGGGCTCATGGCAATCGAAAGACAAACAGAGATCCTCCCCTCTGCGCCTTCCTTTCGTCAACATGCGTGCAGCCCCACGCGGGCTGGACGTCCCCATGCCCGATGCCCGAACCGGCCCTCACCATCGCTTCGCTGATCCGGGACGTCCGCCTGGCGGAGGTCTGCGGCCAGTGGCTGCGGGGTGGCCGCTATCGGCTGGAGCGGCTCGACCCGGACGACGACCCGGTGGCCAGTCTCGATCAGCGCCGGGAGGATTTCGACGCCGTGCTGCTGGAGCAGGGGGTGGTGCCGGGCACGGCGTTGCGGCAGCTCGGCGAGATGGGACTGCTGCTGCCGGCGGTGGTGATCGGCGAGGTCACCGGCCAGGTGGAGTACCACGATTGCGAGGTGCACCTGCCGCCCGACCAGCTCGAGCAGCTCAGCTACAGCCTCGACGCCGCCGTCTCCCGCTTCCTGCGCCGCGGTCTGCTGAGCGGCGGCAGCCTCACCCCCGGGGGGGGGGACGACATGGCCGAGCGCTGGAAGCTGGCGAACCGGCTCAAGGGACGCCTCGGCTACCTGGGGGTCTACTACAAGCGCGATCCCTCCCGGTTTCTGCGCAACCTCTCAGAGCCTGACCGGGAGGACCTGCTGCGCTCCCTGACCCGCACCTACCGCGATCTGCTGATCAGCTACTTCCGCGATCCGGCGTCGGCGAACCAAGCGTTGGAGAGCTTTGTTAACACGGCGTTCTTCGCGGATTTACCGATCACTAACACTGTGGAGATTCACATGAATCTGATTGATGGCCTCTGGAAACAGCTCAAGCTGGAGGGTCATAAAAATGACTTTCTCCAGGACTATCGCCTCGCCCTGCTGGATGTGATGGCCCACCTCTGCGAGATGTATCGCCGCTCCGTCCCCCCCGACCTGCCGATCCTGGCGGGCGAGATGGGCGAAACCCGGAGCGGCTCCGGCCTGCTCACCCAGGAGTGCAGTTGAAATGGTTCCCCGCAAGACCTACATCCTCAAGCTCTACGTGGCTGGCAACACGCCCAACTCCATGCGGGCGTTGAAAACCCTGCGCAACATCCTGGAAACCGAATTCCGGGGCGTCTATGCGCTGAAGGTGATCGATGTGCTCAAGAACCCCCAGCTGGCGGAGGAGGACAAGATCCTCGCCACCCCCACCCTCGCCAAGATCCTGCCGCCGCCGGTGCGGCGCATCATCGGGGATCTCTCCGACCGGGAGCGGGTGCTGATCGGCCTCGATCTGCTCTACGACGAGCTCACCGAGGAGGGTTTCGCCTTCGATGAGGAGCAGGACGCCGCCCGCCGCAGCCTGCAGGGCGAGCCTCCTCCCTCCTCCCCTGAGGATTGACCCCCCCAGCCTCCCCCGCCTCCGCGGCCACACTCCCTTCTCCCCGTACCCGCTCCCCGTTCGATGCAGGACCCCAGCCTGGCCCCCCACGCCTCCGGCAGCACGTTGATGCAGGTGCAGAAGCTGCCCACCGGCATCGAAGGTTTCGATGACATCTGCCATGGCGGCCTGCCCGTGGCACGGGCGACCCTGATCTCCGGCACCTCGGGCACCGGCAAGACGGTGTTCTCGTTGAACTTCCTCTACAACGGCATCCGCCAATTCAACGAACCGGGCATCTTCGTCACCTTTGAGGAGTCACCGCTCGACATCCTGCGCAACGCCGCCAGCTTCGGCTGGAACCTGCAGGAGATGGTGGAGCAGGACAAGCTCTTCCTGCTCGACGCCTCCCCCGATCCGGACGGCCAGGATGTGGCGGGCAGCTTCGACTTGTCCGGTCTGATCGAGCGCATCAACTACGCGATCCGCAAGTACAAGGCCAAGCGGGTCGCCATCGATTCGATCACGGCGGTCTTCCAGCAGTACGATGCCGTTTCCGTGGTGCGGCGCGAGATCTTCCGGCTGATTGCCCGGCTCAAGGAGATCGGCGTCACCACCGTGATGACCACCGAGCGCATCGATGAGTACGGCCCGATCGCCCGCTACGGCGTCGAGGAGTTCGTCTCCGACAACGTGGTGATCCTGCGCAATGTGCTGGAGGGGGAGCGGCGGCGGCGCACCGTGGAGATCCTCAAGCTGCGCGGCACCACCCACATGAAGGGCGAGTTTCCATTCACGATGGGGGCCCATGGGGTGAGCATCTTCCCGCTCGGGGCGATGCGGCTCACCCAGCGCAGCTCGAATGTGCGGCTCAGCTCTGGCGTGCCGCGGCTGGATGAGATGTGCGGCGGCGGCTTCTTCAAGGATTCGATCATCCTCGCCACCGGCGCCACGGGCACCGGCAAGACGCTGCTGGTGTCGAAGTTCATTGAGGACGCCTGCCGCAGCAAGGAGAGGGCGATCCTGTTCGCCTACGAGGAGTCGCGCGCCCAGCTGCTGCGAAACGCCACCAGCTGGGGCATCGATTTCGAGCAGATGGAGCAGGACGGGCTGCTGAAAATCATCTGCGCCTACCCGGAATCCACCGGCCTGGAGGATCACCTGCAAATCATCAAGACGGAGATCAACCAGTTCAAGCCGTCGCGGATGGCGATCGATTCCCTCTCCGCCCTCGCCCGCGGCGTCAGTCACAACGCCTTCCGCCAGTTTGTGATCGGGGTGACCGGCTATGCCAAGCAGGAGGAGATTGCCGGCTTCTTCACGAACACCTCCGAGGAGTTCATGGGCAGCCACTCGATCACCGACTCGCACATCTCCACGATCACCGACACGATTCTGCTGCTGCAGTACGTGGAGATCCGCGGCGAGATGGCGCGGGCGCTGAATGTGTTCAAAATGCGCGGCTCCTGGCACGATAAGGGGATCCGTGAGTTTGTGATCACCGGCAACGGCCCGGAGATCAAGGATTCCTTCTCCAATTTCGAGCGCATCATCAGCGGCGTGCCGCACCGGGTCAGCAGCGACGAGCGGGCCGACCTGGCCCGGATCGTGCGCGGCGTCGCCGACGACACCTGAGGG